>VFHG01000175.1 GCA_009392075.1 SAR202 cluster bacterium | reverse complement strand
GGCAAAGGTGATCTCGTCCAGCACATGTTGAATGATGGTCTGTCCGGCGGCCGACTCTTGGGCCCGGCCTTGGTTATAGATAACGGTCACCTGGCGTTGGACCGAGGATTGCGCCTCTCCGAACCCGGGCTCGATGATCAGCACCAGGTCACGTTCGCCGTCCAGCAATTCTTCTCGCTCTTCTTCCTCGGAAAGATCATCCGAGATGTCGAAGGTGTTCAGGGCCCGGACATCGCCGATCAATTTCCTCGAGGCGTCGTTATCTGCCCGGTCGATGATTCCTAGGTCGACCGTCCTGAAGGCGCCGAAGTCCAGCAGTCCGAACACCGATATCAGCACCAGCGGCAGGAAGAATGTCCAGAAGATAGCCTGCCGGTCCCGGAACCATATCTTCATTGATGCGCGGGTGAGGCTGATGGTTGGATTGGTCTGAAATAGACGTTCCAGCATCACTCGTCCCGCAGTGCCCGGCCGGTCAGATCCAAGAAAACGTCTTCCAGGTTCGCCAGGTTCTCCGTACGCTCTTTCTGGAATCCTCTACTCAGAAGAGAATCAACCAACGCCGCTGGCCGGTCCATCGCTACGATCTTGCCGTGGTCCATGATTGCCACCCGGTCACAAAGTTCCTCAGCTTCCTCCATGTAGTGGGTCGTCAAGAGCACGGTGCGGCCTTCGGATTTGAACCGTAGGACCAATTCCCACATGTGCCTCCGGGCCTGTGGATCCAGACCGGTTGTGGGCTCGTCAAGAAAGAGCAAGATGGGGTCGTTGACCAGGGTCGAGGCGACAGAGAAACGCTGTTTCTGGCCGCCGGACAGCTCTTTGAACAACGCGTCGGCCCGGTCATCCAGCTCCACATCCCGCAGCAGCACAAGGGCGTCAATCTGCCGGTGGTAAAGGCTGGCCATCACGTCCAATATCTCCACCAGGCTCAGCCGGTCGAAGAATGCGGAGGACTGGAGCTGGATGCCGATGATCTTCTTGACCGCCCGCGGATCCTTCTGGACGTCGATGCCGTCGACTACGGCTATCCCGCTGTCGGGAGCGCGCATGCCCTCAAGTATCTCAACAGTCGTGGTCTTGCCCGCTCCATTGGGGCCCAGGATGCCGAAGACCTCTCCGGCGCTCACACCAAAGGAGATGCCGTCCACGGCTTTCAGATCGCCGTAACTCTTGCGTAGGTCCTGGACCTGAATAATGTTTTCTGGTTGTTCCATGTTTCCCGAATTCTTTCCGCGCTGTGCTAAAATTAGCTACCTTCCGGCCGCCGGTCCAGACTGGGGCCGCAGGCAGATTCCCCTGGCAGATTTCTCTAGCGTGGCGGAGGTTGCAGGTGGTCGGTTTTAGGCCCTCCCCATGATACCCCTCAAGCTCACCCTCAGTAACTTTCTGTGTTATCGGGAAAACGTTCCCCCGTTGGACTTCACCGGGCTGCACGTTGCCTGCATCTGCGGTTCCAACGGCCATGGGAAGTCGGCCCTATTGGACAGCATAACTTGGGCGTTGTGGGGCAAGGCGAGGGGCAGAGTCCAAGACGAAATGATCTCTTACGGCGCAGATGAGTGCCGGGTGGAATTGGACTTCACTTCCCGGGACCAGAACTACCGGGTGATCCGCAGCCACGCCCGGGGCGGGACCCGCCGCCGCAGCGGGGCCTCCGACCTACAGCTGATGGTACTGGAAAACGAAATCCCGCGCGCCATAACCGGCGATCTGATCCGCGAGACCCAGGCCCGCATCGACCAGACCATCGGTATGGACTACGACACGTTCATCAACTCGGCTTTCCTGGTCCAGGGCCGTGCCGACGAATTCACCAACAAAACCCCCGCGGAACGCAAAGCCGTCCTCAGCAAGATACTTGGTCTGGAGACCTACGACCGGCTCCAGCTGCGGGCCAGGGAGCGGAACAGTTGGGCGGAGAACGCTGCCAAGATCGCCGAAGGTAACGTGGACCGGCTGCGCCGTGAGCTGGAGCTTCTGGTGGAGCCCACCGCTGAGCTGGGGGAACTGGAGACCAGTTTGGCGGCACTGAACAAAGACCTAGCGGAACAGCAGGTCAAAACGACGGCGGTGCGGGATCAGGTGGGCGAGTTGCGCCGTCAGCAGGCAGGCCAGGAAGAATCCGCCCGACGGCTCTCGGATTTGGCCAAAGAGATGGAGCAATTCGAGTCCGCCCACAAGACGGCCCAGCAGCAGATGGCTGCCTTCGAGAAGCAGGTCGAGGCTGCCCCGGCCATTCGCCAAGGAGCGGCACAACTGGCCACTGCCCGGGGCGCGTTCGCCCGGCTGGAAGAGGCAGGACGCAGCTTCGACGAACTGGAACGGCAGCGGGCCGCAGCTTCCGGGGCCATTGACGTCAAAAAGGCGCTACTTGAATCCCAAATCCAACAACTGACCACGGAAATCGAGACCCGACTCAACCCGAAAGCCCAAGGTCTGGAACAGATCGAGATCAGCCAGCAGCAGTTACAGGCTGAAGAGCCCATAATCGAGGAACAAGAACGAGCTTTGGCGACGGAGCGGGAGCGTCTGAACGCCATGGCGGTCCAAACCGGCCAACTCCAGAGCGCTCTAGAGCGTGCCGCTGTGGAAGGTAAAGACCTTGCAGCCAAAAAAGAATTGCTGGACGGCGCCAACGGCCAAGAAGCGGTATGCCCCCTCTGCCAAACGCCCTTGAGCGAAGACGGCTGCCAGCGGCTAGTGGAGACATTTGAGGCCGATATCGTGGCCAAACGGGAAGAGTATCGGAACACCTCGGCCCGGGTGAACACCCTGAAAGCCGAGACCGCAGAGTTGGGAAGCCGTCTGCCGCAACAGGAACAAGCGTTGACCCAGGCCCAGACCAAACGGCAGGTCGACCTGCAACAACTTGTACAGCAGTTGCAAGAAGCCCAACAAGCCCGGCTGGACCTAGCCGAGGCGAATCCCAGACTGGAAGCCATGCGAGTGGCTTTGGCCGACGGTTCATTCGCAGCCGAGGAGTCGGTCCAACTTAAGAAACTGGAGGCCCAGATCAAGGAGTTGGAATACGACCCGGCGGCCCGCCAGCGAATCTTCCAAGAGACTCAAGCCTTGGACGAATTCGCTCAGCAGGAGCGCCTATTAGAGCAAGCTGAATCCGGACTGCCCGGAGCCAAGGAGGCGTCGGAGCAGAATGCGGTCATGGCTTTGCGCCGCAAGGGAGAATTGGAAGCATTGCAGACTCAGACCGCGGAGGCCAAAGAGGCCCTTGCTGGACTGACTGCCCTGGAGAGTGAATTCACCCAGGCTGAACAGTGCGAACGGGAGATGGGGGTCAAGATTCAGCAGGCCATCGAGCGTCAAGGGGCGCTTCGGAACCAGGTGGAACGCCGGGAGACTATGGGGCAAGAGTTGATCGTAGAATCGGCCGGGCTGACTGCCCTGCAGGACGAGCAATCCATCTACCAAGAGCTGGCCACCGCCTTCGGCCGCCAAGGAGTCCAGGCCATGCTCATCGAGACGGTGGTGCCGCGGTTGGAGGATGAGACCAACGCGCTGCTGGGCCGGATGACCGACAACCGTATGAACGTGAAGCTGGAGACCCAGCGAGAGCGGGCGTCGGGTCAGGGCGAACTTCGCGAGACTCTGGAGATATTGGTCAGCGACGAACTGGGCCCTCGCAGCTACGAGATGTACAGCGGCGGCGAGGCCTTTCGGGTGAACCTGGCCCTGCGAATTGCACTGTCCAAGGTATTGGCCCAGCGAATCGGAGCGCCCCTTCCGACGCTGTTTATCGATGAAGGGTTCGGCACACAGGACACGGTGGGCCGGGAGCGGATCCTGGACGTGATCAACTCCATCGGAGAGGACTTTGAGAAGGTATTGGTGATCACCCACTTCGACGACTTGAAAGATGGCTTTGAAGTACGCATAAATGTCCTGAAAGACGAATCGGGTTCCACGATCTGGATCGATTAAGGTTTGCCCGGCGCATAAGCGCTGGGCGCGGGAGAGTAAATTGACATCAGTTCCTGGCAGCGATATCCAAGCACGCGTCGCCTCTTTGTTGCATCTGGAAACCATCATCGACTTCAACATCTCCATGGCCAAAGAGACCGAGGGCAAGAGGTTGAGTGCCGAGGTGGTCAGGCCGGGAGTTGAAGCCGTGCTCACCCGAAACGACCTAGGTTTTTACATCATCGGCGAGCATACCGGCCGACCCGTGGGTCAATTAATGATCACTTATGAGTGGAGCGATTGGCGAAACGCGTTTTTTTGGTGGATCCAGAGTGTCTACGTCAGCCCCGTCTACCGGCGGATAGGTGTGTATAAGGCCCTGCATTACTACGCCGCGGAAGAAGCCCGTCGTCAGGGCAATGTTTGCGGTCTGAGACTATACGTGGACAAGAACAACACCATCGCCCAAGGAGTGTACGCTGGTCTGCGCATGAGTCCGACCAACTACGACATGTATGAGATCGATTTCAATGCCCGCCCGGTTCAGAGACTGGCGGAAGTAGAGAAAGAACAAGAGGTAAATGATGACGCTGCCGAATAACGTGAAGCAATTTGCGACCGAGAACCATCAGGGCGTTCTGTCTTGTTTTCGCAGGAATGGGATGCCACAGATGAGTGTTGTGACCTGTGGGCCCTACCGGGACGGCGTGGCCTTCTCGACCACAGACGACCGGGCCAAGCTGCTCAACCTGAAACGCGACGCCCGGTGCTCGCTGATGGTCTCGAAGCAGAACTGGTGGGGTTACATAGTATTCGAGGGTAAAGCCACGATCTTGTCGCCCGACAACACCACCGCCGACGAGCTGCGCGACGCCCTGCGCGATGTCTACCGCGCCGCCACCAACACTGACCACCCCAACTGGCCCGAATACGACCAAGCGATGGTTGACGACCGCCGCGCGGCAGTGATCGTGGTCCCAGACCAGATATATGGGACGGCTGTTTAGATATATGCTCCTAATTCCGGCCTTGTGCTACGATTGCCCTTTCATGACTGACGGCAGGAGGGACTATGGCCGACGAAGCTGCCAACAAGGACCTGCAAAAGGCCGGGCAAGAGTACCAACAAAGGTTGGCTGACGCCTTGGCCCGGCAGAACGAACCGAAACCGGCGCCCGAGACCAGCTACGGCATGCCCCTGAAATCCGTTTACACCCCTGAGGATGCAGCAGACGGGGATTACATGCGGGACCTGGGGTTTCCCGGCGACTACCCGTTCACTCGGGGCATCAGGCCAGACATGTACCGCGGCCGTCTCTGGACCATGCGTCAGTATGCCGGCTTTGACACGGTCGAGGAGACCAACTCGCGGTTCCGTCACTTGCTGGACCAAGGTCTCACCGGCATGAATGTGGCCTTCGACCTGCCCACCCAGTTAGGTATGGACCCCGACCACCCTCAGGCGACCAGTGAGGTGGGGAAAGTGGGCATATCGTGCCCATCGGTCCGCCAGATGGAAAACTTATTCCAGGAATTGCCTCTGAAGCAGGTGACCCCTTCCCTGACTGTAAACGCGTCGGCCCAGTCCGTTCTATCCATGTACGTGGTGACCGCCCAAAATCAGGGCATACCCCTGGAGCAGATTGGCGGGACCACCCAGAACGACATCCTGAAAGAGTTCATAGCCAGGGGGAATTACATCTTCCCTCCCGGCCCGTCGTTGAAGATGTCGGTGGACCTCTTTGAGTACTGCGCCCAACACCTGCCCCGGTGGAACTTCATAAATATCTGCGGTTACCACGTGCGAGAGGCAGGCTCCAGCCTGGTGCAGGAACTGGCTTTCGCCTTTGGGAACGCCTGCGCTTATCTAGACGAGGCGCTGTCCCGGGGAATGGCGATCGACGATTTCGCGCCCCGCATCGCGTTCAACTTCAGCGTGTTCAACAACGTGCTCGAAGAGGTGGCCAAGTTTCGCGCTGCCCGCCGGTTGTGGGCCCGGCTGCTCAAGGAGCGTTACGGCGCCAAGAATCCGCGTTCCCTAACCTTTAGGACCGGGGCTGGGAGCGGCGGCAGCACCTTGGTGGCCCAACAGCCGGAGAACAACGTTGTGCGAGTGACCCTGCATACCGTGATCGCCGCCATGGCCGGGGTGCAGTCAATGCATACAGCGTCCATGGACGAGGCCCACGCACTGCCTTCAGAGGAGGCGGCTACACTGGCACTGCGGACTCAGCAGATCGTCGCTTATGAGAGCGGACTGGCAGATGTGATCGACCCACTTGGCGGTTCCTACTACGTTGAGAACCTAACGGACCAGATTGAAGAGCAGGTTGAAGAATACCTGGAACGCATCGAAGAGCGTGGCGGAATGGTGTCGGCTATCGAGTCCGGCTGGGTGGTCCAGGAGATCGGCGAAGAGGCCTACCGGTTCCAACGGGAAGTGGAGCGAGGCGAACGGGTGGTCGTGGGACTGAACCGGTTCACGACCGATGAGACTCCGCCCATCCGGCTACACAGCCCCGACCCGTCCGTGGCCAACACGGTCAAGAAAGAGATCAGCGATCTTAGGAGCCAGCGGGACGGAAAATCGCTCTTAAGGGCCTTGGATGATTTGAAGTCTATGGCTAGCGAGGGCGGCAACCTGATGCCCGCAACGTTGGAAGCAATCAGGTCTTTGGCGACCGTCGGAGAAGTTTCCGGGGCGCTGCGCGAAGTGTTTGGAGAGTGGCAAGCGCCGAACGGTTAGGAGCGAAAATCAACTGTTTAGCCCGCTCATAGTGAGCTTGTCGAACCACTGCTGGCCGGTGTCATTTCCGTCAGATTGATGACTCACGCGGGTCCTTTGACAGGCTCAGGACGAGCGGGTTTAGATTGATTTATCTGGCCGGGTCAAGCCGCTGCACCAACTCCGCCCAATGCCTTCCCCACGCGTTGCAGACAGTCGTCACTTCCTCTTCGGTGGACTCACGTAGGGCTACCGGCCCGTAATGGGCGCTATGGGCGTGGCCTTGGATGACCATCCCGTGGTTCAGGAGGATGTGGATCATGCTGAGCAGGGCCAGTTCGGCGCCGCTGCCAGGGCGGCCTCCACCGGTGAACGCCCCGCCAACCTTGCCCGACAAAGGGCCGGGGTAGTCTTGAAATGCCGTGACATCAAACAGCCGTTTGATCTGCCAGTCGACGTCTCCGAACCGCACGGGAGTCCCGATTATGACTCCCTTGGCTGACAGCATCTCCTCCCACTGGACCTCTTCAACCGTCCGCACTGAGACGCTGGCACCGGCATCCTCCATCCCCTGGCGGATAGGCTCCACCATGGCACCGGTGCGCCCGTTCTTGGACGTATAGACGATCAACAGGTTGTGCTGGTTTGCCGCCATTTGATCCCTCTGGGGCTGAGAAGATTAAACCTGACAATTGGCACAGAAATAGGTGCCTCGGGCGCGGACTCGGATGGCTGTCATGTTTGTGCCGCAATTGGGGCAGCCTGCTTTAACGTCCCTGGGGTGGCTCCAGGTGGTCAGGGCGGCGGGCGGGTCGGGCCAATGCTGATCTCTGGCCCGGTCGTAAACTCCGTAGGCTGCTGTCAGGGCGTCGATGATCGATTGCCGCAGCCGGGCAACTTCGTCGATGGATAGGCCGGACGCGGGCCGTTCGGGGTGGAGGCCAGCCAAGAACAGGGACTCGTCGGCATAGAGATTGCCCAGTCCGCAGGCTATCGATTGGTCCAGCAGCAATGCCTTCACCGGGGCCTTTTTGCCGGCGAAAGACTCCGCCAGGGTTTCAACAGTGAACTGGTCGTCGAAGGGCTCGGGGCTCATGGCTGGCAGCACATCGGCGGGTGAGTCGACCAGCCAAAGTTTGCCGAATTTGCGGCCGTCCACGAAACGTAATTCACGTCCATCGTCCAGCGGGAAGAAGTGCCGGGTCATGGGGTCGGGTTCTTGAGATTGGGGTTGAACTAAAAGCTGACCAGTCATGCCCAGATGTACGATAAAATTGACCGGTCCGGAGCCGGATAACGGAAAGACCAGATACTTGCCCCGCCGCTGAACATCTTGAATGGTGCGGTTTTTCAACCCCACGGCAAGTTCCGCCGCCGACGGCTTTTTTACCGTGTTGGCCCAGGTGATTTCGGCGCTGGTTATGGCGCAGCCCGGCAGTCCGGCGCGGACCAGGTTCCGGCGCGTGTTTTCCACCTCAGGCAGTTCGGGCATGTCGAGACGGTCCTCCGGTCGAGAAGGTTTCGATTGGCAATCCCATTCTATACGGTGATACTCTCTACGACGAGTGGGAAACAACCAGCTAAGGCGGTTATTAAACCATGAAATTCGGAATATACAGTTCCATAGCCAACCCACCCCGGGGAGAGGATCTGCCTCGATGCGTTGACGAGGTTATCGAAGAGGCGCAGTTGGCAGAACAGGCGGGATTTGATTCCTGTTTCTTTGGCGAGCACCATCAGGATAAAGACGGTTTTCTGCCCTCGCCGCTGATCGTCTGCACCGCCGTGGCCGCGGCAACCACTACTTTGAGGGTGGGAACATCGGTGATCCTTT
>VFHG01000174.1 GCA_009392075.1 SAR202 cluster bacterium | reverse complement strand
CCGCAACTCCAGCGCATACAGCCACCCCACAGCCCACACCGACGCGTATCCGATTTCCGTCTACAGCGACGCCGCAACCTACAGCGACACCACAACCACTCCCCACCGATTTCAGCGATGTCTTCGCCGAATATGCTCACAGTGTGTTTAGGATCGAGACATCCAGCGGGATGGGAACAGGGTGGCTGCTTCAGCCGGGCTTGATCTTAACCAACCAACACGTTGTGGGGGGCTCTACAATCGTGTCGGTGCGTCAAAACCAGCAAAGCCTGTTCATAGCGATAGTGCGAGCTGTCGACGAACCTCGCGACATCGCCCTATTGTCCTTTGACGTCAGTCATACTTTTCTGGATCCCATGGCTAAGCCGTTACCCACTGGACTTTCTTACGTCTCCGACATCGCTTCTTCTATGATGGCCATGGGCTATTCGGGAGAACTTACCCCTCATGAGGACGGAACAGTTGGACCAGCTACCGCAAATATCGGAGTCTTGTCTGGGATTGTGAATTTCACCTTTTTCGACGTCGACAATTTAGTGATTGACGCGGCGGTAGATCCGGGTGATTCTGGTGGACCGGTGTTAAATCTCGATGGTGAAGTTGTCGGAATGACTCGGGCGGCGCAGGCGTACACCGGTTCTGGGCAACGAGTAGTGGGAACGTTTTATGCTGTGGCTTGGGAAGAGATTCGGGACGCGCTACCGAATCTGAAACAGGGGATATCTAGGTGAATAAATGATGGCAGGGATTGTTTTTAATGCGACTAGGAACTATGCCGACCGCTTCAACCTCTTGCCTCACTGGATTTACACCCGCGGGAAGCTCCGCCTCCCACGTGTCAGGAGCCACATTGCGGCACTTGGTGTCGTCGTTAGCTAGGAGAAATGGAACGTAGGCGGGATTCGCTTCGGGCTCGAGGGTTACATGCGCCCACTCAGGAGGCAACACTACCTCAAATGCCTGTTCTGGTGCTTGCCGGACTAACATAGCTCGTGCTACAAACATCGGGAGCAGGTCGGCAAGTCGCTAATAGGTAATCGCAAGGATGAATCTATATGCCAGAGATAGAAATTCTTTTACCCGGTTTTAGCATCAACACTGATCAGGGAACTCTAGGCCTTTGCACTGTAACGCTAGTCCGCGGAGAAAAACTGACAGTGGTGGACGTGGGACACTTTGGACGGCGCGCGATGCTAGTTGAGACCCTGCAAACCTATGGGATTTCGCCTGCAGAAATCGGAAGAGTAATACTGACCCATGCCCATTGGGACCATTCCCAAAACACCGATTTATTCCCCAATGCGGAAATTGTGATTTCTAAACGAGAATTAGAGTACAGCCGGAACCCCAAGGCTAATGATTACGCGACTGCCAAATACTTCGCTGACACATTATCACCACACACGGTCAAAGAGGTCTCAGGTGAAACCGAATTGGAGAAAGGGCTGGGGACGTTTGATACGCCCGGCCATACTGCAGGACACCAAAGTGTTCTTGTCGAGACTTCTGGCGGCCTGGTCTGCCTTGGTGGTGATGCAATATCAGATGCAGGAGCCTTAAGTCGCGGTATGCCTGCGTTCGTATTCTGGAGCGTAGAACAAGCCCAAGCTAGCCTCAAGAAAATTTCTGAAACCGCAGGCACCATATACCCGGGTCACGACCGACCGTTCCGGATTGATGGCGAAAACTTCGAATACTTAACCGAAGCTCCAACCATTAAAATCAGTGGGTTTCTGGACAGTAGCCGAGACCTGGTATCGATGGAACTCGGATTGCCACCCAGATTTGAACCTCGAATCAACCCGGACGCCATTTAGGCCATCTCATATTGATTAGTTATGTACCATGGCGGCGAACAATCGATAGTGTTTGCAAATAGTTAGCACGCACTCTCCTCTGTCTCCACCGGGCGTTCTTGTGCCATGAGCAACGCAACAGATCGTTCATTCTCTGAAGCCTCGTAATTCGACGAGCTTTCGTGAAGACAACCCAGTTATGATCTGGATGATGGTCTAAAAAGGAGTGGCGGCCCGCGTGGAATCAAAACCCTCACCCTCTTCTTACTGGCCCTCCAGCGTTGAAGTTTCAGGCTTCAACGGGTAGCATCCAGTCACCACAACGGCTATAATATGCCCGGAACCAGAACATTTATGCACCCACGGCGGAGGCTGATAGTATGGCGACTGTGACACAGCACCAAACCTATTGGGAGCGAGCCAAGGAAGCGGGGTTTGACCTTAGCTGGTTGAACCAGTTGGAAGAAAACGTTGTTGGGGCCGAGGTTGAAGACGTTTCAGACAACCTCACAGGCCGCGTTGCGGGGTCTATCCCGCGCCCGGGAGTAGCCAAATATGGCGCTTACCCGTTCCGCACCAAGAAAGAGGTTTGGAGCTATAACCTTCGGAAGCTATATGAAGAGTTTGTCAGCCGTCAGTGGAGTTCTGCCACGGATATTCCCTGGGACACTTTGGAAGAACTGCCCGATGACATCGAAGCCGCAGAGTGCCAGTTGGCCACCTTCTTCGCCCAGGTTGAGTTTGTAGCTGCAGATGTTCCTGGCCGGTTCATCGCCACCATGTCGCCTGACTACCAAGAAGTCCGGATGGCGCTGCTTGGGCAGGTAATGGATGAGTCTCGGCACCTAGAGGTTTTCCGTAAGCGAGCCCTGGCCAACGGCGGAGGCCTGATGCGAATGATCGACAGCGTGACCGACGTTGTCGGCGGCAGCACCGACAGTGCCCGGGAATACACGGAATTGTCGACCCGGCTGCATATTGTGGGTGAAGGGAACGTACTCACCCTATTCCGGCTTGGCGAGTTGATGGCCTACAATGAGGCCGAAAAAACCATCTACAGGCGGTGCGCTCAGGACGAAGCCAGGCACGTGGCTATCGGGGTACTTCACGCACGGTATATGAAGGAGTGCAGCCCGGAGCGCTTGGAAGAGATGCACTCGTACTTGGACGAAGCTGAGAACCGCCAGTCTTCGGGCGCGGGGGGAGAGAACCCTGCGGCTAGGAACATGCTCACAAGCGAAGCTTTGGCCGTTCTGTTGGGTGGGGGCAAGGACAAGACCGATGAAGGTCAGAAAATCCTCATGGCCGTACGTCAGAAGCAGGTGAAGGAGTACTTTCAGCGCCTGAAGTCTGCCGGCCTGGACGACCGCATCACCAACGGAAGGGTGCATCCGGCATTGCTGGAGACCTATAACCCAAACCCGGCCTAGGTGACATAGTAAAACGAACTGGGGCCTCTACCCGATGTTGGTAGAGGCCTTCTTTTTTCCGCCAGCCAGTGGCATTAACTCAGTTGATCTCTAGAGGCCAGAGTATGGCATCGACCCCCAAACCGAACAAGGGACCAGTCGAACCAACCGGTGATGAAAAAGCCGCGGCAGACAATGAGCCGGAGTCCGAGGCGACCGGTGAAGCCAGAACCTTCGAGTGGATGAAGGACACGCCAGAGTGGGGAACCAAAGCCCTGCCTGGCAAGAAAGGCTTAACGCTGGAAGGCATCGCGATAAACTCCTATGGCGAGATTCCAGACCGCAGTGAAGAGATGACACGAATGCCTCGGGGGGCGTTTCATGTATCCGGGGTCCCTAGGTTGGAGTTCTATCCCCTCAGCAAGAAGGTGGATATATGGGCTGACAACGCCGCTGGATTGTACGAAGAAGCGATCCAACGCCGGTGGATGGCCCATCTGGATGTTCCATGGGATACCATCGAGCCGCTTCCCCGAGAGATGGAACTGTCCATGGGACAGCTATGCACCGAGTTGGCCCAGCAGGCTAGCGTGGAGACCGACTCCATCGGCCAGTGGATTGGGCGGATGAATTACGCCTATTATGAGGTCAAGACGTTCCTGGCTAGCGAGCTATACGATACGGCCAGGCATCACGATGTTTTCCGCACGCGAGCTTTGGCCAACGGGGGTACCCTGGGTCTGGAAAGCCCCGGTCTCATCAACCGGCGGATCATCGAGAGCCGGGCAGGTTGGACCGAAACTGCTGTCTTGATGTACCTGCTCCGGGGGCCGTTCACTCTCATGCTCTACCGGTACGGCGAGGCCTACGCGTCGAATCCGGCCGAGAAGATAATCTTCCGGAGGAGCGTCCAGGATAAGGCCCGGCATCTGGCCTATGGAATGGCCCACGTGAAATATGCCATCTCTGAGAACGGTAGAGACTATGCTACCGGGTTGCTGCGAATGATGAGCGGCGTGGAGCAAGACTTGGCCACCGAGATGAGCGACTCCGTGCTGTGGGAAGCTCTTGCGATCATATTCGGTGGCGGCCTGGAAAATATCTCATCCGGCATGGATGTGGTCCGAGAATTACAACGTCGCTACGTCTCTGATTACATGGTCCGGATGCGATGGGTAGGTATCGACAAAACGGTGGACAACCTGGCGCCAGGATTGTTGACCTACGTCAATCAGGACTCGGTCCAGGAATCCGGCACCACTGCGTAGGGCTTGACGTGCCGATCTACGAATACCGTTGTCAGCAATGCAATGAGGTTAGTTCCTACTTCCTCAAGACCTACGGTGCGGTTCCGCAATCTGGCTGCAAGCACTGCCAAAGCTCGGATATTCAGCGAATCATGTCCAATGTTACCCATATCCGGTCGGAAGCAGATAAATTTGCCCAATTAGACCCCAAATACGGCAAGATGGTCAACCAGGCGTTGGCCAAAGCCCCCAGCGACACCAATCCCGACCATTATGTTCGTAAAATGGTCCCTTTTAGCCAGGCTAAAGAGCAGGGAGACCCCTACTTCAAAGATTAGCAGTGCACTGCGTCTAGATCCACGCAGGGCTAACGAATGCCAAACCAGCGCCGAGGGGGATCAAAATCCTCCACTTTGAACGTCGATATCTGAAAATATTAGGAGAAGACTATGAGTTCCGCCGCAGGCACACTTGTGTTTCCATCGGTTGAATGGTTCCAGGCCCTTCAGCAGCTGGTGAATGTGGACCCTGAATTCCGCAGGTTGGGGTCTATCGACGCGGCGATGGGAGTGAAAGTAGGCTCCAGGGTCTTTGTGGTCGTCTTCGAGGCATTCGAATGTACCGAGGTCAGGGACGGCAGCGAAGCCGACCTGAACGACCTGGATTTTTACTTGGAGTTGAGCGAGGCCGATTGGCGAGAGTTGGTAGAGAACACCAAGGCCAACGGCGGAGCCGACCGCCGGCATACGTTGAACACCCTTGACCTGACCGCGAACGACGGCCTTGCACAGAACGCCACTGGAGATCAATTGCGCGGAGACATCTTTTTTCGTGTTAATGAGAGTCTCCAGTATTTCTTCGACCAGGCTGCCAAACTAAAGACTGTGTTCGAGTAGGAGGCTCTCAACCACGGTGCTTCGAATCGTCGATTCGAGAAATTTCTAAGCGCCCCCAAAAACCGGTTCGGGATCTACCCGCGTCTGATCAAGTTTTCATCCCTTGGGGCTCTAAATTACAGCTATCTCCGTGAGAATCGTTGCCCTGACTTTCTTGAGTCTGGGGCGTCTGGTTTATTAGGCTAATTCCACTGCCTTCGCAAGTGGTGGCTACTTCAACGATTGGCCGGAAAGCTGGCTTGGGCCGGATGGTCACCGCGGACTTCTTTTCGACGATATCAATTTCCGACTTACGTCGAGGTATAACGCAGGTGCGCGCGCATTGCATTCGCGGCGAAGAGACTTGTGATATTAGTCCACTCACCTCGACCATTATTCTGACTAATCATGTCGCCGCGCTGTAAGAAAAATCTGCCATATTTTAATCCTCGATCTAAACAGACTAGAGATCCCCGGCATCTCCAAAAATCAACGCCCGGACAGAGCGATCGACGCCAGATTGCCGAATCCGACTTGCGCCCCCAACCAAACATCAACTTCGATCGGGAACCCCATCTATCGCTGTCGATATTTGGTGTAGACGCTGCACATTTGATGCATATCCAACTAGGACGATTCAATCCCGTATTACTGCGCCAACGACCGGCTTGGTATCGTCTTGCGAAGCGCGGGGGCGACATCACTTTGGAATAACTCTAACGTTTTTCGGTGCTGTGACGGAGTCAGGCCTGCGCCATCGGCATTGATACTAAGCACCTCATGGCCCATCTGATCGTGATAACGCATTACCTTATCGACGATCTGCTGCGGGCTGCCGATAAGAGCTGAACTCCGCTCGATCGCGTCCTCTACAGAGTCAAATACTAGCGGCATACCTTGCCTCAGAAACGCTGCCTTCCGGGCCTCGAACATTGGGCGGTATGTGTCGATGGCGTCCTGAGAATCTTTGGCGCAGTAATATCCGGCCGAACCTGCGCCGACCAGTGCGTCTTTAGGGTCGCGGCCATGATGCACCCAGCGTTCTCGGTAGTGCTTCACGAGCGCGGCATACGGTTCTATCGGATTAGTTACGTTGGCTGAGAATAGGGGGTCTCCCCACTTGGCGGCCAGTTCCACCGAAGCCTCGCTGGTGGCGCTGCCGTGCCAGATGCGGACCGGCTGCTGCAATGGGCGCGGCCAAGTCTCTGCTTCGTCCAAAGAAGGCCGGAACTGCCCGGACCAGGTTACCTTATCCTCGCGCCACAACCGCCTAAAAAGTTCGTAGCCCTCCCGGTTGCGCTCCCACTGGTCTTCCGTCGTAACGTGGAATAGCTGGGCTTGAGCTGCACCGTTGCCCTTGCCGATCATGAGGTCGAGGCGGCCGCCGCTCAGGTGGTCGAGGGTCGAATAGTCCTCGAATGCCCGCACCGGGTCCAACAAACTCAATGTTGTCACGGTTGTATACAGCCTGATGGTCGATGTCCGGGCGGCGATGTGGCTCAAGATGACCGGCGGGGACGAAGACAGGAATGGCCGCTCATGCCGCTCCCCAACACCGTACCCGTCGAATTCCAGCTCTTCGGATAAGACCGCGATGTCCACCACCGAGCGCAACCGGTCCGTGGTTGACGGCTGGATCCCGGTCACTGGGTCCGGAGCGTAAGGTATGAGAGTCATGGCCAGGAATTTCATTGGATACCTCTACTGGATTGTTGTCGGACCCTGAGGATATCTAACTATTCTACGCGTAGTCCTTCGGATACGAGTCGGGGCAGCACCTCATCCCGGAAATAGGGGAAATGGTCGAGGTAATTCGTGAAGCCCATGGCCAGCGCTGAGATGCCGTAATCAGACAGACGTTTCATCTTCGCGACGACTTCGTCGGGGTTTCCGACGATCGGCAAGGCGCCGTTTCCCGCGGCCGCGCGGACTCGCGCGCCCTTTAAAAATTCTTCCGAAATGCCCGGTTTCTTGAGACCCCGGCCCTCGATCAGATTTTCCACTGCATCAAGGTCTGCATTCTCGACGGCGTAGTAGTGAAAATACTCTTCTGCTTCCTTCTTCGAGGGCCGGCAGACCACGGAGACGTTAGAGAAGACGCCGATGTCCCGTTTGTACCCTGCAGCAATCTCGCGTAGCTCCTTTACGTTCTGCCGCGCTCCTTCGATGTCGCCGCGCAGGTTGGTGAACATCATATCGGCGTTCCGGGCGGCAAATTGCCTCCCACGGGGCGAGTTACCGGCGCACACGAGGGTCGGGCGTCCACCGCCATAAGGTTTGGGATAAATCTCGGTCTTGTGCACCTGGTAGAACTTGCCGTCGTAGTCAAATGGCCCGTCGCAGGACCACACCTGGGTAACGACATCGATCCATTCTTGTCCTTGGTCGTAGCGGTCATCATGTTGGGCAAGGTCGACGCCGAGCATGTCGAACTCGTCGCTGTTCCAACCGCAGACGATATTGAGACCGAACCGGCCTTGGCCTATGTGATCAGCCGTTACCATCTGTTTCGCGGCGACCACTGGATTGAAGAGCGAGACGTGAGTAGTCCCGAAGGCCATGATATTGCGGGTGCTGGCCAATATCCCAGACGCCCAGGTCAGCGTTTCGAAGTTCGACGCGTTGTGGTCGGTGATGCCGCCGTAGCCCTTCCAACGGCCAAGGGGCAGCATGAAATCGAGACCGGCCTCGTCGGCCATGACGGCGGCTTTCTGGTTGTTCTCCCAACTGGCGTCCCAGCGTTCGGACACGGTGGTGACGGCAAGTCCGCCTGAACAATTTAGTCCAAACAGGCCAAGACTCAGCTGATTGCGGTCAAGTTGGTCTCTGAAATGGGTTTGGCCACCGTTCATTCGTAATGCCCCTCAACCAGATCTATTTCATCATATCTCTTCACTGGACGCTCCTGTACGAAGATTCCTCAGGACCGAACCAGTAGGCGTTAGCTAACCGCGGGTAGGACTTCTTCCGCCAGTTGGTTGAACAGCCTTTGCTTGTCTGCGAGCGCAGTGTAGAAAAAGAGTTGGTCTACGCCTTGGGACTCCAGCGTTTTGATGCGCTGGATGCACTCGTTGGTAGTGCCCACGATGGCCAATCGGTCAGCCAAATAATCCTTCAGCCCTAATTCCCCGGGCAGGTCCGAATTACCAAAGTGGTTTATGGGTTGGTAGAGCCGGGCCAGGTCATTGACGCCTTGTTGATGTTCCGGAGGGACTGCTTTGCCGTCGAGCCCATAGCGGAAGATGATGTGGCCCGAGGTGGCTAGATTTGGCAGCAATGGCTCCAAGGCCGCCTCCCGGGTTTCGGCGATGTTGAACTGGACCATCCACCAGACATCAATGTCGTCGATGCTACGCCCAGCCTCTTTGGCGCCCTCCGCCAGGTATTCCTTGGCGATGCGAATCTCATCCTCTTGGATGCCGAAGCACACCCACACGATGTCTGCCAGTCTGCCGGCCATTCGCATGGCCTTGGGGCCAGAGACGGCCATACCGATCGGAATCTGGCGCTCGGCCCAGGTCAGATAACATGGGTTATTTTCCCATTGGGACTGGCCGTCCCGGTGCAATTCGCGCACAGTGGTGATGAAATTCTCAAGGGTTTTTAAGGTGGCCGGTTTGAGGTTGGCGTTGTAGACCGTGGAATCTCCGGTCCCAACTCCCAGAAAAGCTCGGCCCGGCGCAAGGTCGTCGACCGTGGCGATGCCCGCGGCGGAGACGGCTGGGTGGCGTGTCACAGGATTGGTGATCCAGGTACCGACCCGTGCTCGCTCGGCGTGCTCAGCCGCCAAAGCGCAGCGGATGAACTGCTCGTGGTAGAGGGCTTGGGAGTCACCGCAGCCGATCATTGCAATTCCAGCTTCGTCCAGCATCCGCACTTGCTGGATATACTCCCTGGCGTCATTGCTGACGATCGCCACACCCATCTTTACTGCCATACAGCTATTCTCCAACGGCACAAGGCCTGAAATTTGTCAGAAGTATACTTATACAGACAGGAAACGGGCAATCAGGGCTCCGCCTGTTCAATCTAGCTGAAGTTCGACCTTCGAGCCTCCAGGTTGGTGTGGATGTCCAGGAGGACCGTCTTTCCTTCGGCGTTCAATTGCTGGGCTTTTTTCAGCGCAGCTGCAATATCGCCGGGCTCGGTCACTGTGATTCCCACCGCGCCCATTCCCTCGGCTAGTTTGGCGTAGTCGCCGGTCATGCGAGTAGTGCCGAACAGTTCGTTGGCGATGGGATACCCCCCAGGGTAAGTAGCCATGCCTCCATTGTTCAGGACGACGGTGGTTATCGGCGCGCCTTCCCGGACAGAGGTCTCGATGTCCAGACCAGACATGCCGAATGCGCCGTCACCCATGAAGTTCAAGCAGAATTTATCGGGATTGGCCAATTTCGCGCCGATCATCAACGGTATGCCGTAGCCCAGATGGGTGGTCTTACCCCAGCCAACATAGGAGTGGGGGACAGTCGAGGTGTAGAAGGGCATGATCGTGTCGCGAGGAGCGCCTGCGTCGTGGGTGACGATGCTGTTTTCCTTGTCTAGATTGCGTTCCAGCTCGCCGATAACCCGGTAGGTGTTAATCGGCTTCTCGTCGGAGTTGAGAATCTCGGTCCAATCGGCCATCCATTGGTCATTGAGTTTGGCGATCTCGGCGGCGACGTTGGTCTGGCCTCTGCGGCCGTTTTGTCCTATCTGGCTTTTCACTTCTTCAACCATTGCTTGGAGGGTCAGCTTCGCGTCGCCGGGGAGGCCAACGTCCACCGAAAAATCTTTGTTCAGGTCTTCTATGCTCTCCGTGTTATGAATGATGACCTTACCGTAGGGTATCGGCTGGCCATAGCTCGTCCTGGTCATGCTGGAGCCAACCGCGAACAGCACGTCCGACTCCTGAAGCCAGGTGCGTGCCGGTAGTGACGTGGCGCTGCTCCCCGCGCCCAAGGCGAGCGGGTGCCGGTCGTCGAAGGACGACTTGCCAGGCATGGTGCTGTAAACCGGTATCTCGGTCAGTTCCGCCAATTCCCTGAGCTCTTCAGTGGCCTTGGACATCAGCACGCCCATACCCGACCAAATCACCGGTTTTTTGGCATTGAGGAGCAGAGTGACAGCCTCTTTGATGTCAGAGGCGGTAGGCGACTGGCGAGAACGTTTCGGCGAGCGATAATCGAGGCCTTCTTCGGAGACCTCCTGGACGCCCACATCCGAAGGGATCTCAACTATGACCGGACCGGGGCGGCCGTTGCGCAGATTGTGGAACGCTCGGCGCATGACATTGGCGACTTGGTCGGCTTGAACGATGACCTCACCATATTTGGAGACAGTCTCAAATGTACGCACGGGTGAAAAATTTGGCCGGACGGCGTATTGACTGAGCGCCGGCCCGCCGGGCAGGTACAGGATCGGGATATTGTCACCGAACGCCTGGGCGATGCCGCCCATCGAATTTTCCGAACCGGGTCCACCTTGGGTGATAACCACGCCGAACTTCTCGCGGCCGTTCATCCGGCTAAACCCGTCGGCGGCCATGATAGCGCCTCGTTCATGCCGGAACATGATGGTGCGGATGCCCTCCGCCGCCACCGCTTCAATGAGGTTGTTGGACGGAAAACAAGAGATCCACTCGACCCCTTCTAGGTTCAAGATGCGGGCCACCGCTTCAGTCACGTTCATGATCAATTCCTTATCACGCCATGGTTCGAACACTGCCTGAATCGCAATGCAGAGTATTCTAGCGCACGGAGGGAGACGTGTCTAAGACTCAACCGATAGTCAGATCTAGAGTTTGGGATGGACGTCTGGAGGGCGGTGATTACCGAAGACGACTAGGCCCACGAACCCCAGTTAAGGGAACAGTAAGCTGCTGACGGTAATACCGTACCTCAGATAATTTGAGAGGACTACGTTCGGCGCGCATAATTCTAGCTAAATATTGAGCCTTGTTAGGGCATAGGCCTTTAGTTTCTTGCAATAGGCGTCGATGGAGTGGTCGTCGATAGGTGAGCGAGGTTTTGTCCGGACTCCTTTGAATCACCAAAACGCCCGGAAAATCATATTTGGATTCGCCAGCAACCTAACGTCATGTCCAAGAACCCGCTATGGACCGGGACTCCATTCTCGATATTTTTGAATGCGTTTAGATTGGTTTCCAGTTCTCTGTTGATTCGGTACCCCGGAAACTTAAGCCGGCGATTCCGTCTTCGTCTGGACCGATCGTATCTGGGTCGGTGATCACAAGGAAAGCTTGGGTGTCTCCCACGACATAGGTGTTCACCAAGATGAAGTGACCTTTCGCTAATTTGGCTCTCAGGTCTTGTTTTGCCCTTTCGCGGGCGGACGAGGCGCTGTAGTGACATAGCTAGCCAAGATGTTTTGAGCTTGGCCGTCGTCGGCTGCTCCCTTGATTCGATAATCTACCGGAGTTCATCTTTGCGGGCTTCATCGGTGTGCGGTGGGACTTCGAACTTGATGTAGGCTAATTCGGACATCTCTGCCATCAACAGCGATGTTCGATCAGAATAGGCAGCTCGCTTTGTTGGCGGTCCGGATAAGGAACGTTCCCCAAACACATCATGTGGCGTAGTCATTTTATCCCCCTGCGTAAATCAGTGAATAAAGTTTCACCCCATATTGTGTGTATTAATGTTCAGTATTACGTAATATCGAGAGAATTCTTGTTGTTTGTCCCACGTAAGTCGCGAAATTCTAGCCGAAACAAACTCACGCTCATATTACCGTTTACGTCAATTCGATATCCAAATTAGGTAGATTACGGACGGAAGAATAGGTTTGAGAATGGTGGTGTGCCGCCGCCGCTGCTAGCTGGCGACAGTTATCTGTAGGAGGTCGGTGGCGGCAGAGGTGGGGCCGTTGTAGTGTTTCTTGGCGTCGTCTAGGAGGGGTTGGGGGTTGGCGTCGAAATCCGAGTCTATGTGGGTCAGGACCAGTTCAGTGACGCCTGCTTGGGCGGCAGCCCGGCCCGCGTCTCCGCCGGTTGAGTGCCCGTGGTTGTCGGCGTAAATACTGTCCTCGTCGGTCCGGAACGCCTCGTGAATTAGCAGGCGGACGCCCTCGGAGGCTTTGACCAACTCCGGATTGAAGCGAGTGTCTCCAGAGAAAACCACGCCCATGCCCCCCGTGTCTACCCGCCAGCCGACAGCGCCGGAGATATGGTCGGCCGGGAAGCAGTACGCTGTGGTTGCGGGCCCGAGTTTGACCTGCTGGCCCGGCTGCACCACGGTCCAGCGCATGACCTCACGCCCATCCGAGTTCTTGGCGCATTGCCGGTCTACCTCGGCGACGTTTAGGTAGTTGGAGGAGCACATCTTGATTGCCCAATCTAAAGATTCCTCGGTGAGGTAGACATCCAATGGCGGCGAGTCCTGTCGTGCCAAAGCGCGAACAAATTGAACGAACATCAATCCGGACATATGGTCAGGGTGGTGGTGGGAGAGCAGGACCTTGTCGAAACTCTCTACCGGGATGCCCAAATCGGAGCCGCCGCGGGCCACCGAATTCCCGGAACTGGTGTCGATCAGCAGCCTAGTGCCGTCGTCACAGTCATAGACCATGGCGGTATGGGCACGGTTGGTCGAGGTGCCGGAACCCGTGCCAAGAAAGCTGATTTTCATCTCGGGCATTTGATCGTCTCCGGATTAATAAAGGGCGGACTAGATATTGATTAGATTACTGGTGGTCTTCTGGGTGGGCCTGCTCACGGAGCAGACTCAAGGACTTCAGTACCGGCGTGTCGGTGAAGCTGAATAGGACCGCGGGCTCTGTGACCGACGCGTTCACGTGCTCGTGGTAGGTCCAGCCGGGCACGCAGAAAACGTCTTTGGGTTCCCAATCCATCTTCTGGCCGTGGACGACTGAGTGGCCTTCCCCCTGCACAACGTGATAAATGGTCCCGTTGGTGTGACGGTGGGCCTTGGTCCGCTCACCGGGCCGGAGCAACTGCACATGGCAGGCGATGGTGGGCATCACCGGCCCACCGGTATTGGGATTGGTGTACTCCATGATCACGCCGTCAAAGGGGCTTCCGTCGACGGTTGGGGCCAACCGCTGCAGCGCGGCCCAGGTCTGTTCCCAGGGGTAGCGCATCAGCGGCGAATAGCTTTCTTTGGACGCATCTTCCCAAACGGGGCGCAGAGTTCCCACGCCATATTTGGCTGTGGCGGAATCGATGGGTTCGGTCACCGGCTGCACATCCTCGGGATATGGCTCGAAGAAAACAGCTTCCAACAGGTGCACCAGAGG
>VFHG01000173.1 GCA_009392075.1 SAR202 cluster bacterium | reverse complement strand
GGGTGGCTTCGGTCTTGGCCAGCATGCTGTTGACGTAGATGCCTGCGCTCTTGATCTGGGTTGGGATCATGTTGTCGTCGACCCTCCGCCAAGAGGAGGTGCAGCATTTCAGGATGTCGGTGCCGAGGTAGTTGCCGAATGGCACCGTGATCAGCGTGAAATCACTGGCCAGCTCCTGAAGTTTCAGGTTGGCCACAACCTCGGCGCTCTTGTAGGCCAGAGGGCGGATGTAGATGTCCGACTGATGGCCGTTACGCTCAATGAGCTCCACAGTGATGTCGCAGAGTTGGTCGGCGTTATAGGGGATATCCAACAGCAGAATCTTGCAGCCGCGGAGCAAACGCTCGTAGTGCTCCCGCATCCGGAATATGAACATCTTGCCCTGTTCTTCGTTCCAGTTGCCTCGGATGCCCTCGAAAACGGCCGTTCCGTAATGCAGCGCGTGGGTTGTCACACTCACCTTCGCCTCATCCATCGGTACCACAGCGCCCTGGAAAAAGGCGTGCAGTTTTTGATTGCCGTTGACGGATGTAGCTTTGTTAGTGCCCACGGTATAACCCCTTTTAATCAGAATGTGCGCTAAATTATAATCTGACAGCCTCAGCTAGTACAACCTGAGGACGATGCCGGACCCGCAGGCCTCTGGATACCAAAAAATCTTCGGGGGCAAGTATGAATGTATACTTGGATTCTATGTCCATTGCGAGTCTATGGGCCTACCCAATTTCCCAATTTGCAATCTTTATCGAGGTACTGAAAACAATTGGCTGAATATTCCCGACCTGACGGGCGCGCCTGGGACGAAAACCGCCCCATCACCATCACGCCCGGCTATCAGAAATATGCCGAGGGTTCGGCACTGATCGAGATGGGCACCACCAAGGTACTCTGTGCCGCTTCTCTTGAGGAGCGGGTGCCAGGATTCTTGCGGGGCCAGGGTAAAGGATGGGTCACCGCCGAGTATTCCATGCTGCCCAGGGCGACCAACACCCGGACGACAAGGGAGCGGGAATCCGGCCGGCCCAGCGGACGTTCTCAGGAGATACAGCGGCTGATCGGCCGGTCTCTCCGGGCCGTGACCGACCTGGATGCACTTGGAGAGCGCACCGTTCAGATCGACTGCGACGTGATCCAAGCTGATGGCGGAACACGGACCGCCGCCATCACGGGCGCCTACGTGGCCCTACACCAAGCGTTGCAGATGCTGGTGAAGAACCGAATCCTGACGAAATTACCGTTGCTCTGCCCTGTGGCGGCCGTTAGCGTAGGCATCCTCAACGGTCAACTGCTTCTGGACCTTTGCTACGAAGAAGACTTCGTGGCCGATGTGGATTTCAATGTTGTCCTTACCGCACAGGGCGGCCTGGTGGAACTGCAGGGCGCTACAGAGGCTCTGCCGTTCCCCCGTCAGCAGGTTGATGAAGTGCTGTCATTGGCATTTCGAGGAATGGAGACTCTATTTCGGGTCCAACGCGAAGCCTCCCAGGGGTTCCAGTGACGATTGAGACTCTGCGTCACGCGATCAAAATACGCTATCTATTGGCCGTGGTGGTGTTCGCCGTATTGGCCGCCGTCGCTTGCTCCAGTGACCCAACAGCCACCGCTGAGCCAGCGACTTCAGAGCAACCGGCTTCTCAATCATCGACCGAAGGCGGCAGCGAGGCTGTCGCCATGCTGCAGTTGCCCAACATCGCCGACACGGTGGAGCGGGTTAGGCCAGCTGTGGTCTCGATCGTAGTCCAGACCGTCTCACGTGACCGTTTCGGCCGCCAGTCCACCGGGTTCGGTAGCGGCACCGGAGTTATCTTCGACGAATCGGGTCTGGTCCTGACCAACAATCATGTTATTGAAGGCGGGGTCGAGATTACCGTGACCCAAGATGACGGCACCCAGGTCGAGGCCGAAATCATCGGCGCCGACCGGCTATCAGATCTAGCGGTTTTGAGGCTACCCGGAGACGGTTACCCTTCGCTGCCGCTGCGCGAGAACGGAAGTTTGCGTGCTGGAGATTGGGTGATCGCTATTGGAAATGCCCTGGCGCTGCCTGGCGGGCCCACAGTCACGGTCGGAGTCGTATCGGCCCTGGGACGGTCCATCGAATCCACGCCGGGAGTCACATTGTATGACCTGATCCAGACCGATACTTCGATCAACCCCGGCAACAGCGGCGGCCCGTTGATCGACCTCAACGGTAACCTGGTGGGTATCAATACGGCGGTCCTGCGGGGCAGCAGCGGAGTTTCCGTTGAAGGTATCGGCTTCGCGGTAGACGTAGAGACAGCTCAACAAGTCGCCCTGCAGTTGGTCGAGTTGGGCCACGTCCGTTGGGCGTGGATGGGTGTCTTCCTGGCTGATCTATCACCGGAAGTGGCAGCGCAGGTCGGCTTGCCCATTCGCGAGGGTGTCATCATCCAGAACACGCTGGTTGATGGACCTTCCGACCGCGCCGGCATACATCCGGGTGATATCGTGGTGAACATCGACGGCCACGACATCGCAACTGTTTCAGATCTGACCCGCTTGTTAAAGCAAGAATTCAAGGCCGGGCAGGAGGTGGAAGTGGAGGTCTTTCGGGTGGTCGATGGCCAAAGCTCCACGAAGGTGCTGGCCTTAGAATTGGGAGAGAGGCCGCAACAGTAATTTCTGGTTTTCCGTGAATTGAAAAAGAACCCGCCGAAACGGCGGGTTCTTTTGTTCGCGCTGATATCAGGCCTAGGTAGTTACGGCGCCGTCCGCATCCAAAACCACCGTGGGGAGGTCCAATTCACGGAGGCCGGTCTCTATCTGCTGGCGGTCTCCCACTACCAGGATCTTGAGCTGGTCGGGCCGGACCAATTCCTGGGTGATGCGGTGTACGTCATCCAGTGTTACCGCCTCAACGTTGGCTCTCACCGTTTGAAGGTAATCGTCGGGCAGCCCGAACTGCACCATCTGAAGGACCTGGCCCATGATTGCTCCCGGTCGCTCGAAGTTGGCTGGAAAACTCCTCAGAACACTGGCCTTAGCGTTCTCCAATTCCTCCTCGCTGATGGGACGAGACCCTCGGACCTCGTTGTACTCCTTCAACGTCTCGAACACCGATTCCTTGGTGACCTCGGTCTGGACCGAGCCACCCGCCAGCATCAGAGACGGACCCCGGAACCACTGGACGTGGGACTGGTATCCGTAGCTATAGCCTTTCTCCTGACGCAAGTTCTGGTTCAGCCTAGCGGAGAATTGACCGCCGAAGGCGTAATTCATCAAGGTTAGTCCCAGGTAGTCGGGATGAAGCCTGGGTATGGTGGTGTTAAGGGCGCGGATGACCGATTGGGGCGCTCCGGGCCGGTCTACCAGGTAGATGGTGGCAGTGCCGTTGGATGGCTCCACCACTGCCTGCCCGTTGGCCGATGGGCCGCCCTTCCAACTTCCGAAAACCGCTTCGGCCCTTTTAGCAACTTCATCGATGCTGACGTCGCCCACCACTATCAAGTTGGCGTTGGCCGGGGTGTAGTCGCGGCTGAATTGACTGACCATGTCGTCTCGCGTCAGAGCCGCGATTGATTTTTCGGTGCCAGAAAGGGGATGCCCATAACCTGAGCTGCTTTGGAATACCAGGCCGGCCATCAATTGTTCGGCCACGGCATTGGGTTCGTCTTTGCCGCGGCGGAGCTCGGTCAAATGCTCCCTGCGGACCCTTTCGATCTCATGGTCTGGGAAGTTGGGGTTCAACACCAGGTCGGCGGTGAGTTCCAGGGCGGTGGGCCAGTGCTTGGTAAGGGTCTCTGCCGAAAGCAGTGTGTACTCCCGCCGTCCGTCTGCGGATATTCGCGAGCCGATGAATTCAAAAGCTTGGGCGATCTCCTGGCTGGTCTTGGTAGTTGTCCCTTCCGGCAGCATCTGGGCAGTAAACCCGGCCAGGCCGGGCAGGTTCTCAGGATCCCGGGAGGCGCCGGCATCCATCAGCACGCCGAAAGCCACTATGGGCATGCCGCGCTGTTCGATCACTGAGATACCCATTCCGTTGGAGAGCTTGGTGCGGGTCGGAGTGGGCGGATTAAAGACCGGCTCGCTCTTCGGCGGTGGCATGACAGTCCGGTCGATGGTCACGGTGGCCGGCGATAGCGTCGGTTCCGGCAAAACCCGAAGCCGGACTTGATTCTCACCCAGAACGCTCTCGGCCACCCGCATCACATCTTCGCGGGTCACCGACATGTATTTGCCCAAGCTGGTGTTGATCAGGTCGGGGTCGGCTGAAAAAACGCTGTAGTGGTTAAGCTGGTCGGCCCGGCCGCCGAACCCACCGATGCGGGCCAACTGGCGGAAATGGCTGGCCTCGATGCGATTCTTAACGCGGGTGATCTCCTCATCCGTGGGCGGTTCCCGAAGCAGCCTCGCCATCTCGGCGTCGGCGGCGGCTTCTACCTCGTCGAGTTCATGTCCTTCGGCTGCGGTCACGGATAGGATGCACTGCCCGGCGATCTCTGACGAATGGTAGCGCATGTTGGCGCTCTGGGCGATCTGCTTCTCGTAGACTAAGGACTTGTGCAACCGGGAGGTCAGCCCGTCGGACATGATGGCCTGATAAATCTCCAGCGGCGCATCGTCAATGTCTCCCTCGGGGGGTGTCGGCCAGGCGATATAGGTCCTTGGCAGGGTCACGCTATCCCGCATCTCCAATTCGATGCGGCCTCTAAGAGATGAGTCATGCCGTCCCTTGCGCGGCACGGCCTCGCCCGGCGGCAGGTCGCCGAAGTAATGGTTGACCATCTCCAAGGCCTGTCCCATGTCGATGTCACCGGCGATGGCCAGGCTGGCGTTGGAAGGGGTATAGAACCGCTTGAAGAAGTTCTTGATGTCGTCCAGGTCTGCGGCGTCCAAGTCTTCTTGGGAGCCGATGGTCATCCAATGATAGGGATGGGGCATTGGGTACAGGGCTTCTTGCAAATGCCAATGTGCCATGCCATAGGGGCGATTCTCATAGGACTGGCGGCGCTCGTTCTTGACCACGTCCCGCTGGATATCAAGGCGTTGTTGGTCTAGTGCGTCGAGCAGAAATCCCATGCGGTCGGATTCCAACCAAAGGGCTAGGTCCAGGTAGTTGGTGGGGACATCTTCCCAGTAATTGGTGCGATCCGGCGTGGTTGATCCGTTGAGATTGGCGCCCGCTTTTTGTAGCGGATCGAAGTGGCTGCTGTTGTGATGTTTGGATCCTTCGAACATCACATGTTCAAACAGATGGGCGAACCCAGTCCGGCCGATCTCCTCATCTTTGGAACCCACGTGGTACCAGACATTTACGGCTACTACAGGTATGTTGTGGTCCTCGTGGAGTATCACGTCCAGTCCATTGGACAGCGTGTGTTTCTCAAAGGAGATGGTTACCATATGAAGAAATCCTTGGGTGATTCGGGTAGGTTATTCAACCCATCTTACGGTGGCCCAACGCTGTTGTAAACCAAAATCGGTCTTCAGGTTTTCCAGCGATTCAGTGGTCCCAAACGCAAAAAAACAGGCCCCGGACGATGTCCGGGACCTGTCAAATGCTGATTGCTGACTACCAAATACTGACTGCTTTATTTACCTTCTTCGTGCTGGTAGTAGTTCTCATCCGTTCGCGCCCCGATGGGAGCATTGGCCTTATTCTTGGCGATCTCTTCCGGGTCCCAGAGGTGGGAGAAATTCAGCGCCCGGGGACAGTGACCGTAGGCCTCTTCGACTTCGATTAGCATCCCCTGAAGGTGTTTGGAATTGTCGTCGGTCTCATAAAGAGACAGTTCTATATTCTGGAGTTCCAGTTCTTCTTTGGTGACGACGGTGACCTTTCCGTTGACCCGGACGGTGTCATTCATTCCCGGTATGAAAAATATCAGGCCGATGTAGGGATTGGTCTCGATATTCTGGTAAGACTGGAAGAGCCGGTTGCCGGCCACATCCGGAAAAAGAATGTGTTTCTCATCCAACACTTTAACGAAACCGGGTTTGCCACCTTTGGGGGAGGCGTCGCAACGGCCATCCTCTCCAGTGGTGGCCATGATGGCGAAGGGCGCGTTCTGGATGAACTCTTGAACGTAAGGAGTCAGATGTGTCTTGAGCTTGGCTACTGCGCGGTCGGAGGGAGCGCCATAGGCATCGTTGTACTGACTATCGCCTACGGTTTGCCCGGTGGTGGTCGTTCGTGTAGTCGTCATGACAGCAGACTCCAATCGTTATATCGAATGGCCCGGTATGGGCCGGATGGCTGGTTTTGATTCTAATGGCCCGGCCATCAATCAGCAAGAGCAGCTCGGGCGACCTCAGCTACGGCCGCAGCCAGCCTTTGGCAATCTGCGATGGGCCGTATCCCTACGCGGATGTACTCGGGCAGGCCGAAGGAAGTGCAATCCCGTACCACGATACCTTTGGAGAGTAGCGCCGACCGCCACTTGGGGGCGTCGCCGACCTTTATCAGGATGAAATTGGCTTCGGATGGCGGGACGTCCAGCCCGAGGGCTTTAAGTTCTTCGGACAGATAACTCTTTGCGCTGAAGACGGCTTTTCGGGCCTTTGGCAGATATCCGACGTCTTCTAATGCGGATACACCGGCCTTTTGGGCCAGACCGTTGACGCTCCAATCGGGTTGGAATTGCCGCAACCGAGAGACCACTTCCTTGGAGGCCAGAGCATATCCCAACCGGAGGGCGGTCTGGGCATAGTCCTTGGTCATGGACCGCACCAACATTATCTCGGGCCGGTCCAGCAACTCCAGCGAGTCCCAGGCGTTTTCAACGAAGGACAAGTAGGCTTCGTCTACCACCAGCAGGCTACCGAAATCTCGGGCGGCACCGGCCAGGTCTTCGATTTCCTGGCGGTCCAGGTACACGCCGGTTGGATTATTGGGGTTGCAGACGATGATCAGTTCCGGCTTCTTGGTTTTGATGAGATCGGTGGCGGCGCCGATGTCCCACCGGAAATCTCCTGTCAAATTGGCTTCCAAGTTCAGTATCTCGGCCCCGGCCAGGCGGCAAGCGCCGTCATATTCACCATAGGTTGGCGTCAACAAAAGCGCGGCGCCATCAGCCAACAGGTAAACGCGGGTTAGGAGGTGGAATATCTCCGTGGAGCCGTTGCCGACCAACACCCGGTCCATCGGTAAATCTCGCGCCGGTGTGGAGAGATGGCGGCAAATGGCCTCGCGCAGCTCCAGGCACTCCGGATCGGGATAAGCGCTCAAGTCAACGCTCCGCATGGCGTCCCAGGCCCCTTCGGGCGGACCGATGGGGCTGATGCTAGCGCTGAAATCAAGCAAGTCTTCCCGTCGCAGGCCAAGCACGCGCAACTCAGAGGGATTGATATTCCCGTGCACCGGGCGCCTGTTCGCCGGGTTTTCTTGTGGTTGGTTTGGCATTGAATCGGATTGGCCTTTAGAAGATGCTTCCACGAGCGTAGGCTACGGCTAGCGCTATGGCCAGGCCGGAGAGGGCCACAAGGTACATGGACTGGACGGCTCGGGTGATGTCCTTGGGCTCTATCGGCCGATTGGGTTCGCCCAGGGTGTAGCCGACGTCGGGGGCTACCTTTTGAAGTTGCACTCCCAAGGCCCCGGCCATACCGCTCATGGTCCAGCCGGCGTTGGGACTTTGGGTCCGGCTGTGGTGCTGCCACATGATGCGCCAAGCTCCGGCTATCCGCTGGCCTGGCAGAATACCGCTGGCGGCCACCAGCAACAATCCAGCCAGCCGTGCCGGAATCAGGTTCACCAAGTCGTCCAGCCGGGCGGAAGCTTTGCCCAAGTGCTCGTAGACTCCCCGGTAGCCTATCATACTGTCCAGCGTGTTGATCATGCGGTAGGCGAAGGCTCCTGGCAGCCCGAATAGGGCGAAGAACAGCCAGGGCGCCAAGAAGCTGTCGTTGATGTTCTCCGATACCGATTCAACGGTGGCCGCGGTGGCCTGCTCGGCGGTCAGTTCTGACGGGTCACGGCTGACCAACGACGGCATCCGGGCTCGCACTTGCTCCATATCCCCCTGGTCCAAATGGCCTCGGACCAAGGCGGCCTCCCGGTGGAGCAGCCGCACCGAAAATGTGGTCTTCAATAGGACAGAGCCTACCAGGATGTAGGCGAGTGAGTTTACATCCTGTAGCCAGAGAGACAGGAAATAGGCCTCCGTGCCCCAAATGGCAGGCAGCGTGATCGCGATGGAGAGCCCAGCCAGCAGGCCAAGCAAGTTCTTTTTGGGCAACCACTTCTCAACGAAGGAGATATGCCGTCCCATCCAGACCGTTGGGTGGAAGCGGGTAGGAGGCTCACCCAGCACCAGGTCAATCAGCACGGCCAAAACCAGGACCGCCAAGTCATCGGTGCCGGAGAAGATCAAAACCGATCCAGCAGGTCGGGCAGG
>VFHG01000172.1 GCA_009392075.1 SAR202 cluster bacterium | reverse complement strand
TGGGCACGGGACACCCCCACTCGTCGAACATCACTGAGCCCACGTGGACCATCAGGGTTTTCATGATGTTGGGCTTGAGGCTGCTCACCGCCTAGACGTTGGGAATGCGTCCCCGCGATTTGAGCAGCATGTCGTAGGCTTCTTTAAGTTCGCCATCTGATTCCTCATAAGGAATCGTGTTCACATAGGGCATGTTGCCTCTCCTGTGTGTATACCCGACATCGAGCTTTGATGACACTGGTCGAATAAGGGTTTTGTTCTGAAAAAGTTAGCATCGGTCAACGCCGCCTTCAAGCCGGTCGCTGACGGTTGCCGTTAGGTCGTTGACATCGGTATACTAGCCTCGAATTTCCCGCCAGTCGGCATCAAAAGGAGTCTGAATGGGCATCTTAACCGACGACATGAAACGGGTGGTCCGGCAGCAGCGCATGGGTTTCATGGCCACCGTATGTCCCGACGGCTCGCCCAACCTCTCGCCAAAGGGCACCGCCACCATCTGGGACGATGATCACCTGGTCTTTGCCGACCTTGGCTCTCCGGTCACCATCGAGAACCTGGGCCACAACCCTGCCTGCGAGATCAACGTCCTGGACACCTTTCTCCGGAAGGGCTACAGGTTCAAAGGGACCGCCGAGATACTGACCGGCGGAGACCTGTTCGATGAGATTGAAAACGCCTTCACCACCGGCAGTCACGGTATTCGCCGCTCAGGCCTGCCGGCCAAACGCTATGTACTGATCACTGTGAACAAGGCTGCTGCGGTCATCTCTCCCGGATACACGCCTGGGAAGACCGAAGAATCGATGCGGGAAGAGTGGACGGATTACTGGGCTGAGATTCAGAAAACAAATTCCTAACAACGCGATCTTGGGCCTCTGCTTCTAAGAGGCGGAGTTAAACCGAACTTCAAGAGCACGTAAGAGTGAACAGATGTCTTGGATCAAAGAAGAAAAGGTAGACCTGCCCCCGGTGATCGCATCCATGTCAATCAATAAGCCGGCCATGGATGCAGTTCAAAACCTGGCCGCCGCTATAACCTTCGGCGGCTCGACGCTGACTAGGGTGCAGGAAGAGGCCATTTCCACCGTCGTGGCCGCGGTGAATAGCTGCCGCTATTGAACCATGGCTCACGGAGGGTTCCTCCGTCAGCATTCCGACGACCCTGAGCTTGCCAGCCACATCATGCACGATTACACCCAAGCTGACCTTGACGACCAGACCCGTGGAATGTTGGATTTCGCCGTTAAACTCACCAAGAATCCGGCGGGAAGCACCAAGGCCGACCTCGAGAAACTCCGCAGTCTTGGGTTGGATGACCAGCAGGTCTTATCTACTGTCATGATTACATGTCTGTTCAACTTCATGACGAGGCTGGCCGACGGTCTAGGCGTGGAGATTCAAGAAAACCGGTTCGAGGCCGCCAAACGCTGGATGTCAGACGACGTCCAAGCCATATCTTGGCTGATGGACCACAAAGAGACGTAGGCCGGCGTTTAGCTTACGAGAGCCTCCGAAAGTGACCTACAGCGGTCCGATAATGCGATTCTTTCACAGCGATCTGTGCGTGTTAGACTGACTCGGTCTTTTTCGACTTTTTTGATTCCAGTCGTAAATTTCGGCATTAACGCCAATTAAGAGGTGCAGGCATGGTCCGTTGGGCAGACATTCCCGTGGGTTTGCAGGCCAATATGAAAAAGCGCACCGCGCCCTTCGAGCAGACTCCTTGGGTTGAGGCGCCGAACCTGCACGAAGCCCGAATCGCAATAATTACCACGGCTGCGATTCACCGCGCCGATGATCGGCCGTTTACCGGCCACGAAGGTGATTTCCGGATCCTCCCGGGTAATGTCGACTACCGCGATCTGGCTATGACGCACTCCAGTATCAACTTTGACCGCAGCGCCTACCAGCAGGACGTAAACGTTTGTTTTCCTCTTGACCACATGCGGACGCTGGCCGAGTCCGGGGAGATAGGCTCAGTCGCGGACTGGCATTATTCGTTCATGGGGTCCACTGTGCCCCAAAGGATGGAGCCGGCGGCGAAAGAGGTTTCTAAACTCCTTCTTGGGGACAAGGTCAATCTCGTTTTGTTAATTCCCATTTGACCCGGCTGCACCAACGCCGTGGGCGTTCTGGCGCAATACATTGAACGACCTAAATCGGAGGGCGGATCAGGCATCGCAACGGTCCAAATAAGCCTGGTCTGGCCAGTCACGGAATCGGTCAGACCGTCCCGTGCGCTGTGGGTCCCATTCTCATTTGGACGCCCGTTGGGTCCGCCGAATCGCCCTGAAATCCAGTTGGACGTTCTGCGGCACACATTGGCATTAGCTGACCAGGCCAGCGGCCCTGTGCTGGTCGACTACCCCGATGATGGCGGCGATGTTCCGGACGAGGATCAGGCGTGGTCATGTCCGGTGACTTTCCCCACCCCGGTTCCGGAAGGCGAGTCCGGCGCTTTGACGGCGCAACTACAGCAGGAGGCACAGCTACTTCGGCCTTGGTTCGATGAGGGCCTGCACAGCCGAGGCCGCACGACCGTCGGAACGAGCGGCAAGGGCGTTGATGCTATCGACGAGATGCTCGAGATTTTGGCGCGGTTTGCCGTGAACGTAGACATGGCTGTTCCGGATGGTTACGCTCACCCGATGCCCCAGTTGTTGCGCTACATCACCGACGATGTTCGAGACTTTTACTATGAGGCGGCGACATCTAAACCCGGTGCGGTCTTCCCATCACCAAATGATCTGCTTGAATGGTTCTTCCTGACGACAGTTGCAGGCGAAGTCTTCTACCAAGTGCGGGAAAAACTGTTGGCTTCCGACATGCTCGTGCTCATGGCCAAGGGGCTGGACGACGAATTGATTGATGTCCACCTGTCACTTTTGGCCGGAACCACTGCCGAGTCCGCCGGCGGTATTCTCAGGCACCCTGGGGTTGGCCGAGATCTCTTACAAAAATCGGCCGAGGTGTTTCAGGCGGCTCAGCCAAACCGCCTGTCTTGGACCATCGTCCCCATCTCGATGCGTGACCGCCGTGGCGAACACATCAGCGGCAATCGGTAAGCAGCAGCCGAAGTCATTGTTTAGAAGTGTGCTGCGGACCCCCGGTTGCTAGAACCCCTTCCCGAATTTAGTCCCCATCTCCCTGCGCACCGAATTATTCACGTGGTACCTCGGCATTACGGCCGCAGTTAATGCCTCTTCAGACAAAGCGTCATCAAGGTGCTGATTGTTCCATTCCTTCGAGCCTACAAGCTGTTGGACCCCCAATATAGATTCGACCAGGGATTGCTCGAACCATTCTCGCACGACCTCCTTGATTACAGCGCAAGGATTTAGAACCCCCGCTGCCTTGAGCTTTTCGGTCCAAGAGGATTCCATGTCGGCGAACACCCGAAAATCGCCATTGATAATGAGATCTCAAGATTCGCGATGAACGAAGCTTGGGATTACGCCAAACAATCAAGCTTTGTAAGGTTCGCCAAAGAAGAATTAGCCATAGTGGCTTTCCGAAACCTAAGGGTCGACGATACCCTTCTTCGAGATCTAAGGGTGAGATTCCTTCGCAGTAATTCCGTCGATTGCTCTCTCGGAGAAGAGATGGAATAGTTTGGATTCTGATGGTTGAACGCGGTGCCAAAGATTACTTACTGACTCAGGTCATCGACCGATTTGATCTGCAGTCTTTTGACCGACCAGCAGACCTGGAGAAGCTGACCAAGGATTGGGGAGTCACATCTATCGATGTTGAGCCTTTGTTCTCTGCCGAGGCGATGCTCGTACCTAGTTCCACTGGTTATAAGATAATTCTTAGCGAAGCTAACCGACAGGCTTACCGCAGCAGGCATAGATTTTCGTTCGCCCACGAACTGGGTCATCTCCTCTTGAACCTAAGCGAACTCCAACCTTCAGGCACCCGACTCGGACATGAGGACCGACGGACCCAAGTTGAGCGACTATGCGACTCGATTGCAGGTGAGATTCTCATGACTCGCACTGCCTTTCAACATGACGCAGGTACAAGTGGCTGGTCGCTCTCAAGCTTAACGTCGTTGGCTGCTATGTATGAGACATCGATTTCGGCGACCGCCATCCGCATGGTGGACTTGATGGGAAGGCCATGTGCTTTAGGCGTTTGGCGATTGCCGGCAGAAAAAACTGAATCACCCAAGCTACAATGGTCCCACAGCCTAGGTTTTCGATATGTTATCCAAAACCTGGGACATCCCAACCTCCTTGAGCTAGTCACTAAAGCCTCCAATAGTCCGAAAATGCTATCAGGAATCGCACCGATCATAGATAAATGGCGTCGAATCAAGTACCCACCGGTTGTTCCGGCTGAAGCCTTGGCCCGGGGCAATGGCCGAAACAGGCAGGTGATGGTTTTTTATTACCCGTGACAATGTAACGATTCTAGTAAGAATTAGAAGTTTATGTTTAGGACGCTGGAACTATCGGCACCGCATCCTTCCACCATCCCTCTTCCAACTGGAACGAGGCTGGACGGCCAGTTAGCTCTGACGGGATGGCTGATAGGTCCAAGGGCTTAGGGCAAATCTCGTTGCCATCGGTATCTCGCTCTTCGGTGAACTCGCTGAGCCTGTATAACCCGATGTGTCCGTCCCTGGATTCGCCTTTCTGGGTGGCTGGGAGTTCCTTCTTGAGGTCAAGGTGTAGGCCGATGTCCTCGATTACACTGAG
>VFHG01000171.1 GCA_009392075.1 SAR202 cluster bacterium | reverse complement strand
CCCGCCAACTCAGCCAGGATATTCGCCCTGCGACCAATTGCGTGTTCCAAGCTTTCCAGGACCATGATTACCGAGCCCTCGGAAGGGATGAATCCGTCCCGGCTGGCGTCAAAAGGACGGCTAGCTTTTTGCGGCTCGTCGTTTCTGGTGCTTAGCGCCCGCATCACTGCGAAACCGGAGAGCCCCAACAGGCTGATACCAGCTTCCGTGCCGCCGGTCAACATCACGTCGGCCGCGCCCCTGCGAATGACCGAGACCGCCTCCCCCATTGCCTGGTTGGAGGCTGCGCAGGCCGTGGTTACAGTGGAGTTATAGCCGTGGGCGCCGGTGTACCGGCTCACAGCGGCGGCAGCCATGTTGGGTAGGATCATCGGAAAGAAAAATGGAGACATTCGCATCCCGCCGCGGTCGGCCAATATCCGGCAATTCTCCTCCAGTGTGGGGAAGCCGCCGTTGCCGTTGCCCAGCAGCACGCCCACACGGTATGGGTCGTCTTTGGAGATATCGTAATCAGCAGCTTCCACGGCTTGAAGTGCGGCGGCGACGGCCAATTGAGTGAAGCGGGCCATCCTCCGGGCTTCCTTGTTGCCGATATAGGTGTTGGGGTCAAAGCCAGAGACCTCTCCCGAGATCTGACAGGGATATCCTTCCGGGTCGCAAAGGGTCATGGGGCCGATGCCCGAAGTCCCCGCGACCAGGTTCTTCCAATATTCTTCAGGGGTCTCGCCCAGGGGAGTCATTGCCCCCATCCCCGTTATTACGACTCTAACCCGTTCATCTGCCACAGAAGACGCTCCTGCGATAACTTTTAGTGCCGCCATTTCTTAAAAATCTAGCTTAAAGACCTGGGGCGGTAAGTTCCGGATAGATCTCAGGCTCAATTCCCAGCGCCGACTCCCGGACCTCGGCGGTCAGGAACAACGAGCCGGTCGCCAGTATCAAATCTCTACTCCCTGCGTTGCCGATAGCTATCTTGAGGGCATCGGCTGGCGTTCGGGCTTCTAATGCCGTTTTGCCATTCTTTTTAAAGAGACTAGCGAGCTTGGCTACATCCATGGAACGCGGATGCCTGGAGGCAGTGACGATTGTGATATCCGCCTTTTCGCCCAGCGCCTGGGCCATGTCCGCCACATTCTTGTCTTTTGAGAAACCAACTATCAGGATGATCCGGTCAAATTCTAGATACTTGGGCAAGGACTTCAAAAGACTCTCCACTGAGTATACGTTGTGTGCGCCATCGGCTACCAAGAGAGGAGAGCGCGATAATACCTCCATCCGGCAGGGCCAATCGACCCGTTCGAACCCAACTTCCATGGCCTTGCCAGGCACATCAATCCCCTGACTGGCCAACGCTTCCAGGGCGGCGACGGCCGAGGATGCATTCTCTAATTGGTGCGCGCCCAGCAACGGCATTCGCAGGTTGTATTCGTCATTGCGGCCCCTGACCGTGAACCGCTGTCCGTCGGTTCCGGACCACCCTTCCTCCCATGTTACGTCTCTCCCTACAAGTATGGGCACAGCCTCTTTCTCCTGGCAAACGGCTAAGATGGGCGATAGCGCTTCCGGGGGTTGGGGAGCAATCACAACCGTTGCCCCCGGCTTGATGATTCCAGCCTTGTCGGCGGCAATCTCACCTATGGAATCACCTAGGATTGCCATATGGTCCAGACTAATGGAGGTGATGACACAGACCCCGGCATCCAGCACGTTGGTGGCGTCCAGTCGTCCACCCAGTCCGACCTCTACAACCTGAGCGTCAACTCTGTCCTGGGCAAAGCACTGGAAGGCCATGCAAGTTAGGTATTCAAAAAGGGTCAATGGCCCGATTTCTGCGTCTTTTTGAAGTTCTTCATGTAGCGGCCACAAACCTTCTACCAGACCAGCGAAAATCTCCTGGGAGATAGGTTCTGAGTCCCGCCTGATGCGTTCCCGGAAGGTGTGGATATGAGGAGAAGAGTAAAACCCGGTGCTGAGTCCGGCTGCCCGGATGGCCGCATCGCACAACGCCGCCGTGCTGCCTTTGCCCTTGGTGCCGGCGATGTGGACCGCTGGTATCTGCTTATGGGGACTGCCCAGCCGCTCCAGCAACGTTTCCATCCGGGTTAGATCATAGATAGCTTTCTGGCGAGGCCCGGTGGCCGCGTTTCTCTCGTGATCAACCAGGGTCAGTAGACGGGCGATTGACTGGCGGTAGTCCAAACGACTCCTAAATGGCTCCTGATGCCAAGCGGCTCTTGGATAACAAAGGGAAGGGTATTCAGGCTACCGGCCAAAGTCGCGGCGGGAAGTTAGTGGTCGCGGAGGTGGCGTGGCATTGCCCCAAGAAGCATCTGGATCCCATCGGCAACTCCGACCGAATTCACGTATCCAATGTTACCTTCCATCGGCTGGGGGGTAAACCCAAAAATTCGCTCCACCTCTCCCATCTCGGCAACGCTGCGGATACCCAGCATCCTGATCTGGTCAGTGGTTATCGGTGGTCTGGGCATGATTGCTTGAGTGACTTTAACGGCGGGGTACATCAGCCAGGTGGGCAGATGGAACCGCAACCGCCGTTTGCCCATGGCTCTAGCCACCTGCGAGACCACGTCGTTATAGCTCATTCGCTCAGTTCCACCCAGGTCCAGGATCTGGCCTTTCAAGTCTTCCCGTCCCAGGGTTATCCCGATGCACTTAGCCAAGTCATCCGCGGCCAAGGGATGGTATCGGTTCGTGCCGGACCCGATCACCGGCACGAGAGGAAGCACCCTCACTAACCCCGCCAGAACATTGATAAACTCGTCGCCTTCTCCAAACAGCACGGAGGGCCGATATATCGTGTATGGGATACCGGAATCTATGACTTCCTGTTCGCCTTGCCACTTGGTGTACAGATAAGGATAGGACCTGTCACTGGCGGCGCCAATAGCACTCACATGCAAGAAATGACGCGCTCCCGCCTGCTTGGCGGCCGCCGCAACGTTGGCCGTTCCTTGTTTATGCACATCTTCGAAGGAGGCCCGCCGCCTGGGCCGGATGATCCCAACCAGGTGTACCACCGCTTCCACGTCGTAGAATGCCGCGCTCAGGGAGGCTGGGTCTTGAATACTCCCGTACTGGACCTCCACTTCCCTATGGGAGAATATCCTCTCTGATCCTGGACTGTGGACAAGACAACGCACGGCATTGCCACGCTCCAGCAAGGCTTTGACCACTCGCCGGCCGAGGAACCCGGTGCCGCCGGTTACCAAGACAACCAAATCGATCGCTCCGCCGGCCGGTACGGCCATCAGTTGCACTAATCAATATTTCAGCATCAACGGTGGCAAATCGCTTAACCTCATGTCAAGGGAACACCACCCAAACTTTCTGGAGTAGAATGTCCGCGACATACGGCGGACCTTGATTACTAGGGGATGAATGATGGCAAATTTGGATCTGCATTTCGGAGCCGGATTGGCCTTGGGCGTCGGCGAAACGGCCCGGCAAGCCCGGTGGATGGAAGATCTGGGTTACGAATACTTCTCGGCCGGCGAGCATTTCATGCGCGGGAACCCACCGGGTCCGACCCATGCAGCTTTGCCTGTGTTGGCGGTGGCGGCCGGCGCCACTGACCAGATGCGCGTTCTTTCGTCAATCATCCTAACCCCCTTCTACCACCCATTGGTTTTGGCCAGAACGACCGCGACATTGGACGCCGCTTCCGGAGGGCGGCTGACCCTTGGCGTGGGCGTGGGAGGTGAGTTTCCGGTCGAGTTTGAGGCCGCCGGTCTCCGGGTGAACCAGCGTGGGCGGCGAACCGACGAATGCCTCGAGGTCATGCGAAAGCTGTGGACCGGCGAAAAGGTGACTTTCTCCGGGCGCCATTTCCAATTGACCGACGCGATGATCAACCCCGCGCCGGTCCAAAAACCCAATCCGCCGGTCTGGGTCTCGGGGAGACGGGACGCCGCTATGGCCAGGGCCGCGAAGTTCGGCGATGGCTGGATGCCCTATTTCTACGACGCTCCCAGGTATCGGGACAGTGTTGGAAAGATAAAGGGCTTTGCCGCCGAGGCCGGTAGAGACATCTCCGGGTTCCAATGGGCCCACTTCCCCTATATCGCCATCTATCCCACCGAACAACAGGCAGCGGAGGTCGCCGCGGAACAACTCGGCGGGCGTTACTTATACGGCGGTGAGTTCTTGGACATAGTTCGCAAG
>VFHG01000170.1 GCA_009392075.1 SAR202 cluster bacterium | reverse complement strand
GGAGATCGGGGCCGGTGAGTTGTTGGTCAAGGTGGAGGCCAGCGGCATCTGCGGCAGCGACGTCATGGAGTGGTACCGGATCCAGAAAGCTCCCACGGTCTTGGGCCACGAAGTCGCCGGGACTATCGTTCAGGCCGGGGCCGGTGTGGAACGGTTCAAAGAAGGCGACAACATGATCGTGACTCATCACGTCCCTTGTAACGCCTGCCACTATTGCCTAAGCGGCCACCACACTGTCTGCGACACTCTACGGGAGACAACTTTCGAGCCGGGCGGTTTCTCGGAATACCTGCGGGTGCCGGCCATCAACGTCGATCGGGGAGTATTCACCATTCCCGACAATCTTTCTTTTGATGAAGCTTCCTTCGCCGAGCCTTTGGCCTGCGTCTACCGGGGCCAGCGCCGCGCCAACATCCAGCCGGGACAGACCGTCATCGTCCTGGGCAGTGGACTGGCTGGGTTGCTGCACATCAACCTGGCACGTGCCTTAGGCGCCGGGCGAATCGTAGCCACCGACACGGTCCCGGACCGGCTGGAGGCGGCCATGAAACTGGGCGCCGACCACACCTTCCTGGCCACCGACGACATCCCCGCCCGGCTGCGCGAGGTCAACGACGGCCGGTTGGCCGAGTTGGTTATCGTCTGTACCGGCGCTCCGCCGGCCTTGCAGCAGGGATTGGACTCAGTAGACCGCGGCGGCACGGTATTGTTCTTCGCCCCCACGGAACCTGGAGTGAACATTTCAGTCCCGGTGAACGACCTTTTCTTCAGGAACGATGCCACACTGACCACCACCTACGCCGGCGCGCCGGGAGACCTGGCCACGGCCCTGGAAATGATCGCGTCGGGGCGGGTCCAGGTGGGGCAGATGATCAGCCACCGGCTGGGTCTGGAAGAAGCGGGACTGGGGTTCCAGTTGACCGCCGAAGCCAAGTCGTCACTGAAAGTAATCATCCAGCCGCACAGTAAGACTTAGCCGAAACCGCCTTCTTGACGCCCACCTACCGGACTGGGCTATCATATCGCCCATAGCGCCGACATCCCTTTTGGAATGTCGATTTTTGATATATAAACTGAAGATTTGCGTCGGTTTCGCTTGTGGGACCGCGCCCAGACTGGAGGCCGCCGTGGAATTTGGAATATTTCTTGAGTTCCCAGTGCGAGAAGGAGGAACGGAGAAGGAGGCGTTCGACGAATCCTTCGTCTTGGTAAACGAGGCCGAGAAACTGGGAGTGGACTCCCTCTGGTTGGCCGAATACCACTTCAGTCCCGGCCGCGTGATGGCCTCGCCAATCACCATTTTGAGCAACATCGCCGCCCGCACCGAACGTATACGGCTGGGCACTGCGGTCATGCTGTTGCCGCTGGCTAACCCGGTCCGGGTGGCCGAAGAGGTCGCCACCCTCGACCTAGTGAGTGGAGGCCGGGTCGAGTTCGGCATCGGCCGCGGCACTTTCCCCAACGTGCACGAAGGATTCAATTCTCCCTTCTCCGAGAGCCGGGGCCGATTTGAAGAGAGCTTGGAGATAATCATAAAAGCCTGGACCAACGAGACATTCTCCTTTGAAGGGGAGTTCTACAATCTCAAGGACCTGACGGTAACCCCAAAGCCATGTCAGGAGCCCCACCCTCCGGTGCGCGTGGGAGTGACCTCTGCCGAGAGTTTCATGACTACCGGACGCCTTGGCTACGATATCTTGATCAATCCGTCCCGCGTTTTCACTTTGGCCGGTCTCAAGCCAGAGATAGATGGGTACCACCAGGCTTGGAAAGATGCCGGGCACGCAGGCCGTGGCAAGGTCGGGCTGAGAGTGCCGGTCTATCTTTCCGATGACCCGAAAAAAGCCTACGACGAGCCCATGGAAAGTGCCTTGTTCTCCATGGGACGACTGTCCGACCGGGTGGCATCCTATGCCAAGTACGGCGGCACCACCGGCAACTGGGGTCAGGAAGCTGAAACGGTCAAGAACATGTCCTACGATGATTGGTTCCGGGATAAGGTGGCGTACGGCACTCCCGAAGCCGTGACTGAGAAATTGAATAGTTTGACTGAAGAATTGGGCTTGGACCAAATCATGTTCGAGGTCAATTTCGGAAACAAGATCGACCTGGATAAACAGGTGAATACTCTGCGTTTGATGATGGAGCAGGTGGTTCCCAATTTGAATACACGAAGGGTTCAGATATGACTATGATTTGGGACGAGTTGGAAGCCGGATCAAAGGTTGAAGCAGTTGAAACTTTTGAGGTCCAACAGGGCATGGGAGCCCCAACCGGAGCCGGAAAATTCAACATCGAGACCGGGGATACCGGAGAGGTAACAATCAAACGCAAAGCTGGGAAGCTCCAGTGGCTGGTCATAAAATGGGACCGGCTGGGACGCACCTTTAATCTGAATGAAGACCAGTTCGGTTTGATCAAATTAGGCTGAAGATCGCGTCGCCATCGGTATAGACCCGGCTGCGAGAAGATTATCTAGTTACCGCACTGTGTGCTAATATCCATTCATACCCGTGCGTATAGGTACCGGATAGCCCTGAGCTAAATCTTAACGAGGTGTTCTAGGAAATGGTTCAAGCAGAATTAAAAACAATATTCGAAGTCGGCCCTGTGACGTTCACAGCCAGGCATGAACTGTGGGACGGCAACATTCAAGACCACGCCGACCAAGGCGTATCGATCGTCGTAGAAAGCGACATCGATGGCGAGAAGACGATCTTGCTGCGGTTCAATTGTTTCGATATCGAACGAAGCTATATCTACGGCCCGCAGAACCCTGACCTGAAGACACAAGGGCCAGCGATGCTCGCCGGCCGGACGGAAAATTCAACCGGCATGGGGAAGCTCTACCGAATGGACCCGACAACCGACGGCAACCCGATCGGCTGGGCCATTAAGACTATGAAGACGAAGCTCCCGGATATGCTGCACCGGGCAGGATACCCTGAGATTGCTGAGCAAGTGGACCTTGAAGAATTAGCGGACATGCTTCCCGAGCTAGAAGCCACGGCCAGAGAGTTGTTCGTTGCCAAGCGGAACACCGTCAAGCACAACCGTGGCACCGACATCTTTGATGCAGGAAACATCCGCTTCGGGCTGGAGATGCGGCGCTTACCCGTCGGTGACGGCGGTCTGGCGATCCACGTTTTGACTGACGTGGGCGGCTCCACCGAGAAGTCGTTTGTGGAAGAGACCGAGATCATGGCCTTCGACCTTTTCTGGGACGGCCCTCACTACCACTATGGCCCCCGAAACAAGAACCACCGGATCTACTGGGACAAGACCTTGGTCACCGATTATCTTGGTTGGGTCTTGGACAAGATTGACGGCAAGAAGTTGGGTCCAATGATTGAGCGGGCCGGCTACCCCGGCGTTGCGGCCGATCTGGACCAAGACTTGATCGACGCCGTTCTGCCCGCCTTGACCGTCAAAGCCCGTGAGATGCTGGCCACCGGAGAGGCGCTAACCGGCCACCCCGGATTGCCCGCGGAGGTCACTCCCAACCTAGTCACGGGGTAAGCTGTCCGGTTAGACTGGATACAGCCAAAGACAAAAAAGAGCCCGGCCAATCGATTGGCCGGGCTCTTTCATATTGCTAATCCCTCTCGTCCCTTAGACGTTGTTTACTTCGAGTTGTGCCTTAATCATTCTCAAAACCAGAGACTGGTTCATTGCCCTGATCGGTTGGACCAGTGGCCACACCAGGTATGCAGGCAACGCCTACCACTGGCCGACAGGCTCGCTGTTGCGCGTGAGCCGAGTTCCCAACCCAACAGCTTCCAGATCGTATGAGATACGGTAGGCTGATTCCGCCGTCCCGGATGTCGGGCGTATTCCCTGTGTTTTGGTGCGGCCCAAAACCGTAGCCGCCGTGTAAACTTCCGACTGTAGAAACGCTGTGCGTGAGTGAGACGCTAATTCAGTATTTCCAACCGGAATGGAATCGTCAGATTCTTCCGTGTGTCTTCTAACCTCCCCAGATAACCCACCCTGGGTTCCCCTGGCGATGTTTCCGTTAGCCGTAATCCGAACGACTGAACCAACCCGCATGCTGGCCGACGTCCGCCAAGCAGGCTAATACGCGTTCCGGCGGGGCTTCTATCACTCGGGATTTACTCCCCCGGAACATCCCGGTCCTTCACCTCCGACGGCAATCTCGGTACCGGTCAGGTCAGATAGATGATCAGCACGATTATGGCCACCGGGATACCGATCACCACGATCAAGCAGCCCAGCTTGGTGATGCAGCTCATGATCGTGAGCGGAAGCTTCATGAGCTTCAGGACTAAGCGTAGGGGCAGGGTTATTAGCCCAAGTAGCTTAAACATGGCCTAGGCGGTCGCCCACTGGACGCCGTTGAGCACGATCTTCTGGAATTCCGGGGACTCGAAGCTCTTCCCGTCGTGGCCCAGCAGGAGCGTGAATACCTTGCCCTGGCCGTAGGTGCGGGTCCAGCCCAGAGGGAAGGTCCCGGCGGACATGTGGGTCGGCGCACGGTCCGGACCCCAAGGCCAGGTCCCCTCCTCGGAAGTCCCGGTTAGAAAGACGTCGCTGCCGCGTTTGTACTCGATTCCCATGTAGAGTTCGTCGTCGGTGTTGAAGTCAGAGACTCCAGCTACTCCCGCGTGGCCGGGCTGGCTCACCTTGACGGCGAAGTTGCTGTAGGGAGGATGGTAGCTCGTGCCGGAGACCCAGCCGCCGCCGGTGATCTCGGCGAACTCGGACCAGTAATCGGCCCCGCAGCCGGAGATGTGCAAGCAGACGAACCCCTTGCCCGCTTTTACATAATCGATGATTCCGTTCTGTGCGGCCTCGGACAGTTTCATCTCGGCGAAATCGGCGGCGTTCTCCCGCCGGGTGTTGAACACCAATGCGTCATAGCTGGCCATGGCAGTAGAGTCGGCCAGCACCGAGGCATCCTCGGTTGCGGTCACGTCGTGACCTGCCGCCTTGAGGAATCTCTCCAGTACAGGCGTGGACTCTTCATAAGGGTGCCTTCCGCCAGTGATTACAAGCAGCTTCACGTGGGTTGCCTCCAGATTTTGGTTGAATTAATAGCTCGCCAGGAACGGTATTATACGTCAGGGTGGAGGGTTCCTGTGCTGACGGTAATGCAAATTTTCAACAAACGACCGGCCGCGTGGTAAAGTAGCTCACCATCTTGACAAACAGGAGGCAAATAATGCACGTAAGGGTGGCCTCTGCACAGGTTCAGCAAGGGAAAATGCAAGAACTGATCGATATTTACAATAATTCGATAGTTCCATCTTTTAAGACACTGAAGGGCTTTAAATCAGCCTACCTGATGACCGATGTGGGCAGCTATACAGCTCTCTCTGTGACTGTTTGGGAATCGGAGGCGGTCCTGACTGAGGCGGAAGCCAGCAGCACCTACCAAGAAATCGTGGCTGCGGCTAGTGATATCTTGGGCGGGCCTATCGACTCGGATACTTACGAATTGAGCGTCGAAGCTTCAGTCTAATTTCGGTCCGGGCCAGTTTTCCCCAAGTGATGACCTGATAATCGTGAGCTAGGTCAGCGTCGGAACGAAGTCGGTGAAGCCCCCTACAGAGCCGGGATGATTACCTCACACGGCATGCCTACTGCTTCATCGATGTTCCGTTCCAGTTCGGAGAACATCTGTTGTTTCTGTTTATGTCCTCGTCGTCGGTTTCGCTATGCCGGGAGGCATTCGTATTCTTCCACCACTACCGTCTGAGTGAATTGATGCCGGCAGACTAGAACTCCATCGGTAACTGATAACATGCACAGCAGACAATGTGGTTGAGACGGAGTCTCGCCGGAGGACAAATGGCTGATTCTAATGGGGTGGTTGTCACTAAGTTGGAAGGCCGGGGGCCATTGAACCTGTTGGGCCGGGAGACATTCTTGGCCTTGCAGGCGGAATTGAACCGGTTGCACCAGGACAGGAGGGTGAGGGCGGTGATTCTCACAGGGTCAGGAGAGCGGGCGTTCTCCGCTGGGGTAGACCTGCATCAGATGAAAGACTTGGACCCGGCGGACGCCGAAGCATTCATCACCGCGCTGCACGGGCCGGCCAGAAAGCTGCTCACTATGTCCATTCCCGCCGTGGCCGCCATCCGTGGCCCGTGTTTGGGCGGAGCACTGGAACTGATACTGGCCTGTGACATCCGCATCGCCGCCGAGGACGCCATCTTGGGGCTGCCAGAGGTGCAGGTGGGGATACCATCGGTGATCGAGGCCTCGCTGCTGCCTCCGACCATCGGATTGGGCCGGGCCCGCCGCCTGCTGCTGACCGGCGAGACCGTGAACGCCCCAGAAGCCCTGGCCATGGGACTGGTGGACCGAGTGGTGCCTGCTCGCCATTTGATGGACGTGGCACATGAAACGGCGAACACTTTCGTGGGCATGAGCCGAGACGTTTTAGCTTCACAGAAAAACATCGTGGCCAAGTGGCTGGAACTAGGGGAAGAGGAGTCCGCGAAATTCACCATCAAAGAGTTCTCCCGCATCTTCACCACCGGGGCCCCTCACGAAGGAATGTTGGCCTTCTTGGAGAAGCGGGCTCCGAACTTCGGTGACGGGTAGGCGCCCTACCAGCCAATCCCTTGTTCACTCTCCTGCAACACCTCTCCGAAGAGGGTCAGCACCTGATGGACCTGTAGCACCACGATGCCGGCTTCTCGTTCGGGGTCAGTGATCAGGCCCGCATCGGTTAGCCGTTTGATGGCGTCTTCGTAGACTGTGCCCTGTCGGTGGACTGAAGCGGTGCAGCGGAACTTCCAGCCCGTCTGTTGCTGGGCGTGACGGAAGATCAAGATGACTTTCGGGTTCTCCTCGATGTGCTCCAGAGGCGTGCGACCGCTGCGGTCCCGGTAGATGAACGAGCGTTCATCCAGGGACAGCACGGTGCCCATATACCCGGTGTTGGGTGTGCCGTCGGCCGATGCGGTGGCGATTAGGCAGGGGTTGCCGCTATCCCGCGCGTTGTTCACCAGGGTACGCATTTCATCGGTCAGCTTTATCATCTTCTGTCCTCTCCAGTATCAGCTCGGAAACCAATCGTGGTTGTTCGCGATTGCTGCGCCAACGGCTACCAAGCTCAATGTCAACATGAACAAATGAAGAACCTGCACGAACACAAACGTCTTCGCCGGGTTAATTTGCACTTACTTTGCGAATAGCCGGTGCAGGAACACCGGTTCCGCGACGAAAAATACGAACATGAATAACGCCCAAACGAATGTCATCAAGTGGGTCCACCAATATTGGGGCTCTGAATACCGGCTCCAACCATCGATTAAAATCGAGCATATACAAGCCGGATCCACCGGCTATCAGAATCATGAACCTGGCTAGTCACGCAAACCTATTTTGAATCGCTTCGAACATGTCGACTGAGTTAGCACTTGAAGGTGATCTCCTAACGATGGGAATCACTACTGTCGTGACCATCCCAACTCCCCCGACCCAGAGCACCACCGCCAACACGTGTATCACCATGGCTAACGCAAACTCGTTCAATATCAACCTCGATAGACTTGGTTTTTGCTGCCGGATCAGGCGGGATACTTTTTCTTCCACCAGCGGGCGATCTCGTCCCGCCTGGCAAACCAGACACCCTCTTTCTCCGAGGCGTATTTCAGGAACTGGTCCAGGGCGTAGGCCCGCGACGGCTTGCCAATGATCCGGCAGTGCAGGCCCACCGACATCATCTTGGGATGAGTCGCGCCTTCCTCGTAGAGCATGTCGAACGACGCCTTGGCGGCTTCGAAGAAATCGCCGGGCGTGATCAGCTCGCCCCGCCAGAATTTGAAGTCGTTGACCTCCAGGGAGTAGGGCACCACCAGCCAGGGATTGCCGTGGACCTGCGTGTAGTAGGGCAGGTCGTCGTTGTAGGCGTTGCAGTCGTACTCGAACCCACCCTCTTCGACCACTAACTCCCGGGTGTTCACGCTGGGCCCATAGCGGGTATACCAGCCGATTGGCCGTTGGCCGGTGGTCTTGGTCATGGATTCCACCGCTTGGCGGATGGCCTCCCGCTCCGAGTTCTTGTCCATCTTGTAATACTCTTCCCAGCGGTTGCCGTGGCCCATCACCTCGTGGCCTCGGCGCACGATCTCCGGCCCGACTTCCGGGTTGCGTTCCAGTGCTAGAGCACAGGCGAAAAAGGTCCCGGTTACCTGGTGCTTGCCCAGGATGTTCATGATTCGCCAGACACCCACTCGGCTGCCGTACTCATAGAAAGACTCGTTGGCCAGGTCGCGTTCCCCCGGGCCAACGGGAGATGGTGATTCGCCTCCGGCCTCGCCCCTTGGGTCGCCGTCTAAGATTGAATACTCGGAGCCTTCCTCGTAATTGACCACCACCGAGATGGCGATTCTGGCCCCATTGGGCCATTTGACCACCGGTGGGTTGGCGCCGTAGCCGATCAGGTCTCTAGTGCTCATGTTT
>VFHG01000169.1 GCA_009392075.1 SAR202 cluster bacterium | reverse complement strand
AACGTCGGTTCCGGCAGCAAGCAGCGGTTCAACTTCGCCCACGGCGGTGCCTGCGGCGCCTAAGGCAAAGGCACCAGCAAAGGCAGCGGCAACGGCTGTACCGTCAAAGGGCAAAAGCGCCGCTTTACCCACGGCAATGCCTAAAGCAACTCAAGTACCGGCGGCAGGGCGGGCAGCGCCAGCCGGCACTCTCAACTATGGTACGAAGGAGACCGGCATCTTCCAGGGCCATCCGAAAGAAGCCTCAAGCCCTAGGATTCAGTTCCTCTCCACGTCCATAGGCGAAGGCCTAGTACGCGTTGCAGACGACCTCTCGGGTGCCCCCCAGCTGGCCGAAGCTTGGGAGATATCTGACGACTTCTTGACCTGGACCTGGCATATTCAACCAGGAGTGGAATTTCACAAGGGTTATGGTGCGGTGACCGCAGAGGACGCCGTCTACTCCCTTAAAATGTTCTACGAAGGCGCCCTTCTTGCCCGGGCCGGGTTCATCGGATCGTACATGGGGTTCGACGAGGACCCGGAAATCGGCGCCTCTACGACGATACTCGATGACCTCACTTTTGAGGTCTTTACCGGCGAGCCATGGGTGCCCGCGCGGGTTTACGAGTTCCTACGCACCGGCGGCGGCGTCAGTAACTGGACCGTCAGCAAGAAGCAGTCTGAAGAGCTTGGGATTGATAAGGCCAGCGTAGACATCGCTTCAACCGGCCCCTGGGAGATAGCTGACCACTCCAGCGGTGAATTCTGGAAGTTCGACGCCGTTGACGATCACTGGCGCCAGACTCCCTACTTCGATGAGTTGGTATTGTGGACCATCCCAGAGGAATCGGCCCGCGTGGCCGGTTTCCAGACCGGTAACCTGGACACCTTCGCCATGGACTTCGACTCTATTCCTACGGCTGAAAAAGTCGAAGGCGCAGTAATGAAAGGCGTACCCAATGCCGGTCAGGCCGGAATCAACTGGTACGGTCAGACCTATGGCGTGGATAGAGACGGCAATGAGTACGAGCATTACAACTGTGAACAGGCCTGGGTGTCTTGTGATGCAGACATAAATTCCAAGGAATGGGCGGACGCCGTTTTGGTCCGGAAGGCGATGAACATCGCCATCGACCGCCAGACCATCGTCGACACACTTCTATCAGGCTACGGGAAGCCCCAGTCCCTGAGGGACTGGATGGGCCACGAAGCCAGGGCCAACCCGGATTGGAACTACGAGTATGACCCTGTGAAAGCCAAACAGATGTTGGACGAAGCGGGTTATCCAGATGGTTTCAGCATCACGTTGACTCCGGCCATCCGTGGAGCGCCCGCCGAGGTCGAGACCTGCCAATCACTGGCCCAGTACTGGGAAGCTATCGGCATCTCGGTCGATATACAAAACGTTCCTTACGCTACGATTAGGCCAAGTTTGATCACCCGGAAATACCAGGGGATCACCTGCCTCACAGTAGGCGTACGGTTGACCCCTCTCATCGGGGCCTCCAACTACCCGATAACCTCGACCTATAGCTACGGAACGCACCATCCGAAGTTGGATGATATCTTCGGTCGAGCGGCGGTGCAGGTGGACCCGAAGAAGATCGAGGCAGGGGAACTGGAGTTCTACAACTTCATGTGGGACAACGCTATGGCAGCTTCGATATACGTCCATGAAGGCGTATGGCCAATCGGTCCGCGGCTCGACCCCAATTTCGAGCCAGCCGACTTTGCTGACGTCCGGACGCCCACCAATTTTGAGAGCGTAAGACACCGGTAAGGTCTAAGCACGATCAAAGCAAACCGAAAGCCCCCCGGCAGTAAATGCCGGGGGGCTTCGTGTATCTGAGGTTATCGGATGACAGGCATCTGGTTCTAGCGCATAGGCGAACCCGCGCCCCTAAATTTGATGCTTTCAAAGAAGGCACTCCCTAGGAGCACTTGGATTGCACTAATGCTTGGGTCTCCTGTGGTGAAGACACAAGCTCACAGGAATGGGCCAACGCTGTAATGGTCAAGAAGTCCATGTCCGTCGCCATCGACAGGCAGGCCCTCGTAGACACACTCTTGTCGGGTTTCGGAAACGCCATCGCCCCGAGAGACTAGATTGGCCATGAAGATAAAGCCAACTCCTGTTGGGGATGGGATTTCGATCCGGCCGCAGCCAAGCAATTGTTGGATATTGATTAACAATATCCAACTATGTATAGTGACATTCTACATACAGTGACTTATACCAATAGGTCTCCGGGATGTTATATCTAAATAATAGTCTGCATATCCTTGGATAATCAGATTTATTTATCCGCGAAACGTAGTCAAGATTAAGAGAGGGAGAAACGTGTCACAGTCAGTTTTCAAGCTTCCGGCGATAAAGAATTTCCCAAAGGCGATTGTATTGCTATTCGTAGTTCTATTGTTTGCTTGCGGGTCTTCAGCAACCGCGGTGCCGGAACCAACATCGGCTCCGGCGGCCAAGGCCAAGGCCCCGGCCGCGCAGCCTCAGGCCAAGGCTAAAGAAGAGGCCGGTAAGAAGGATCGGGGAGTCCCTACGGTCACTCCGGTTCCCACAGCCGCGGTTATGGCCACGAAAGCGGCTCCGGCTAAGGTAAAATCGACCGGAACCATCGACTATGGGGTAAAGGAAACCGGGATTTTCGAGGGCCATCCCAGGTTCATCTCCAGCCCGCGCTACCAGTACATGGCAACCACCGCCGGTGAATCGATGGTCACCATACAGCCAGATTTCTCCCCCGCACCATCTCTGGCTATTGAATGGAGCATCGCCGATGACTTCGTAACCTGGACCTGGAAGATCCGGGACGATGTAGAGTTCCATAAGGGTTATGGAAACTTAACTGTTCATGACATCCTTTATTCCTACAAGGAATATCACGAGGGAGCTCTCAACGCTAGAGCAGGGATTATCGGTGATTATTGGGTTGGGAACGTAGGTGGCAGCCAAACGGTAGTCGATGACTACACCGTCATAGTCGACACCGGTGAACCTTGGGTTCCCGCGCGAGCATTCGAATTCATGCGACACCTCGGAGGTCTCAGTACATCGATCGTCAGCAAGAAACAGTCTGAGGAACTAGGGGCGAAAGAGGCCAGCGTAGATATTGCAATGACTGGCCCTTGGGAGATTCAAGATCACGCCAGTGGCGAATATTGGAAGTTCTCAGCAGTTGAAGACCACTGGCGCCAAACCCCTTACTTTGCGGAACTGGTGCTATGGACCATCCCAGAAGAATCGGCTCGGCTCGCTGGGTTCCAGACCGGTAACCTAGACACCTTCCAGATGGCTTTCGACACCATCCCAACGGTTGAGGCCGTGGAAGGGGCTACGATTGTCGGCTGGCCCAATGCTGGTCAAGCTGGTTTGAACATCTACGGACAAACATACGGGACCGATAAGGAAGGCAATCCATATGACAAACTGGATTGCACCAACGCCTGGGTCTCTTGCGATGAAGACCCGGATTCAGCTGAATGGGCCAAGGCCGTCAAAGTCAAGAGAGCGATGTCCATCTCGATTGACAGACAAGAGATCGTCGACACTATCCTAAGTGGATACGGAGCCCCCCAGGCCATGCGCGACTGGATGGGCCACGAAGGCCTCGCACTTCCTAGATGGAAGTTCGACTTCGATCCTGACACAGCCAAGGCACTGCTCACTGAAGCTGGCTATCCAGATGGATTCGAAATAACCTTAACTCCAGCGATACGGGGTGCACCCGGCGAGACCGAAGCCTGTGAAGCGGTTGCACAGTATTGGGAAACGATCGGAATCAGCGTCAAGATTCAAAACGTCCCATACGCTACCATCCGACCGTCCTTGATCACGAGGCAGTACCAGGGAGTCACTTGCCACACCGTCGGTGCAAGGTTGAATCCTATAATCGGTGCTTCCAACTACGTCAAGAAGTCTACTTTCAGTTACGGGACTGAGCACCCATGGATGGAAGAGCACATCTCCGCTGCTCTCCTACAAGTCGATCCGGCAAAACTCGCGGCGCAGACCGTCGAAGTCTACGACTGGATGTACGACAACGTGATGGCGTTCGCCCTGTACAACCACGACGGCGTTTGGCCGATCGGACCTGCCTTGGATCCCGATTGGACACCGTTCGGGTTCAGTGAGGTCAGGACTCCTACGGGGTTTGAATACATCAAGCACCGGTAGTAGCAGCCAGAGCTGAACCGAGGCTCTAGGGCCTCATATCAAGGTCATTGAAAGCGCCCCGTCTTTCCGAGGAAAGACGGGGCGCTTTTTTGTTGTGTGGCAGATCATTTTCTATTCGATAGCGATTTATGGATTTAAATCTATTTATTTACAGAAAACGGATATATGTTTCGCTATTTCTCCACGCGACAAAAGAGCCCGGTCCTTAGATGACCAACTCCTTAACCAGGTAATGAACGGTCACCGGCTGGTGGGGCGGGTTGCCGTACGGTTCTTCTTTCACGGTCGTATAACCGTGCCGCCGGTACATGGCGAGAGCGGGCTGCAAGAAACCGACCGTGGACAGACCAATCCGCGAGTAACCTTTTTCCAGGCAGAAATCTTCGGTGGTCTCCAGCAACCGGCGGCCGATGCCCTGCCGGCGCACGGTGGACGACACACTCATCCGTCGCAGTTCTGCCTCTTCTTCCTTTTCGGTAGGCTGGATGCCGACGATCCCTACTACTGATTCGTAAAACTCCGCCACCCAGAAGTTCCCTCTGGGATAAGACAGGTAGTTGGCGGGTATATCGGCCAAATCGTCTTTCAGGGCTTTGGCTATATACCGCCGAACCCCGTCCTCGATCACGCCGGCAAACTCCAGCAGCCCATTTGCGAATAATTCATGCACTTTTGCCAGGTCGCTGGGAACAAAAGGCCTGATGTTAACGGTGGATTGCCCGCTCATGAGTTCCTACGAGGGTTAGTTGTTGATCAGGAAGTTGATCACGTCGCCGTCTTTGACCTCATAGGTCTTTCCCTCGGAGCGAAGGACACCTTCTTTGCGGCCTTGAGCCAAACTGCCGCAACGGACCAAGTCGTCATAGGGAATGACCTCGGCCCGGATAAATCCGCGGGTGAAATCGGTGTGGATCGTCCCGGCGGCCATCTGAGCGACGATGCCGTCCGGCACCGGCCAGGCACGGACTTCGTCTTCGCCCACGGTTAGGAACGAGACCAAGCCCACTGTGCTGTAGCACACCTGCTTGACTCGATCTACGGCCGGCTCATCCAACCCCATAGCTTCTCTAAACTCGTTCGCCTCTTCGGCTTCCATCGTGGCCAGGTCTTCTTCCAATTTTGCGCATAGACCCACTTCACCAAGACCTCCGGCAACGTCGGCCAAGATCCCCAAGCCGTCCAGCGTGGGCGTCGAACCTGACTCTCCGGTGTTGAACGCGATCATCACGGGCTTGGCGGTCAGCAACTGGAAATCTACTAACGCGGCGGACTCCGACCCAGTGAGGGTTTGCGATTTCATGGGAATGCCTTCTTCGAGCCCGGCTTTAACCTTCTGGACGGTCTCCAACTGGGGGACCATTGCCGGCCGCTCGGCCGGTTTGGCCTTCTTGAGACCGTCGCTCAGACGCGCTTCAGCACGCTCCAAGGCTTCCAGGTCTGCCAGGGCCAGTTCTTCCAACAAGACCTTCACATCGCGCCCAGGGTCTACTTCACCCATGGGATGGATCAGGGCAGGGTCGTCGAAGGCCCGCACCACCAGCAACAGGGCGTCCGCTGCCTGGAGGATGTTCCGCTGGCGGCCGCTGAGAACCTGGTTGGCGGAGGCCGTCTCCCGGTCGATGGGCGGCAGGTCCCAGTATTTGATCTCCGGGTGTATCACCTTCTTGGGGTGGTACATTCCGTCCAACACCGCCAGGCGTGGGTCGATTACTTTGACCACTCCAACCTGCATCGGTCCAGCGCCGCCAGCTCCGGTGGACGTTGAGTGACCGGCGGTGAGTGCATTGAAAACCGTGGACTTGCCGCTCTGGGGCAGCCCGATAACTGCGATATCCATACCTGGGAATTAACCTCGTTAGTTTTGTTGCCGCGCTCTGGCTAATACGACTGGAACAGCTTGCCCCACTCGGTTTCCAGCGCGGCTTTGATACGGCGGCGGCCCTTGGTCTTAAGCCAGTACCCGTTGTGGTACAGGTTCGACGCCAAGAAAGCCCAGCCCACGATTGGGCTCCTGAGCAGCAGCTTTTCCAGCGGCTTGAGCGGCCCCCAATAGATCAGTTTCTGGCCCCGGCTGGCAAAGGTGTTTTCGACACCAGTGAACTGCCAGTTCACCTGGCTGATGTCCTCGCCGACGATATTGATCTGGGACACGTCTCCGCAACCCAGGCCTCGTTCATGGGCCAGGCGAATGAACTTGATGCTCATGGGGTCGAACCCCATCATCTTGGCGGCCACGGCATCGATGGCAACCTGGTCGTTGCTGGCCAAGATGCGGTCCTTGATGTGCCAGCGCATGGCCCTGGGTCCGGGACCGTCACCGG
>VFHG01000168.1 GCA_009392075.1 SAR202 cluster bacterium | reverse complement strand
GGCGACCCTGAAAGACCGGTCCCTCGCCACCAACCCGACGCCGAACCAATCATGTCTGTGTTGCGCAGTTCCTGGTAGGGCGGCTATTGGCCTAGGCGAAGAACTCGCGGACCAGCTTCAAGAACGCGTCGGTCTGTTCCATCTCGGGTCGGTGCCCGCAATTGGCGATTATCTCGAGCCGGGCGCCTTGGATAGCCTGTTGATAGGCTTCTCCGGCGCTGATTGGGATGACGCCGTCATTCTCGCCCCAGACTAATAGCGTGGGCAGGTCCCTCAGCCGTCCAAGCAGGTGAGGCAGGGCCGGAGCGTACATGTAGGGACGCCAGGTAAGGCGGGCGGCCTCTTCTCTAGATGCTTCCCAGATCTCGATCTGCTCTGGGTCGGCTTCTTCAGGGTAGGCGGTCTGGTATTCCGGAGTTGAAGCGGCGTCCAAGAAACACTCTTCCATGTACTCCCTCGCCACAATTAAGAACATGTCGAGTATTTCGCCTGTTGGAGGCTTGATTCCAGCGGGCGCAACTAAGACCATCTTGTTGATGGACTGGGGAGACTGGCAGGCCATCTCAGCCGCAAGCCAACCGCCCAGAGACAATCCCAGTATATTCACGCGCCCCAGGTCCAATTCTTCGATGACTCGCAGGTACCAACTGGCCAGTTCTCTCACGCTCATTACCCATTCAAGTTGGTCTGTTACGCCGAATCCAGGGTGAGACGGCATGTGTAGCGTGAAGTCTTCGGATAACACTTCTGCATAGCGTAGAGGGGGCGTCTGGCCGTTTTCGTCGTGTAGCACTAATAATGGGTCGCCGGTGCCGCCCTGAATGATATGGAGTTCGGCGCCGGCTACCTGAATAGTTTTCTGTGTCCAAGTTTGGGACCCAGTGGACATTTATTTGCTCCTGTTGAGGGTTACTTGCCTCACAATAAACAAGGCAGTCCTGATTCTGCGTCGTGCCTTGGGGATTGTCAACCCGATACAGGCGTGGAAACTGGATTTTCGATGCCAAGACAACAAACTTGGAAAAGTCAGGCAATACACGACTGCGCCAGGCTCAAGACTCATCATTTAGAGAGTCGTCAAGCCGTTTGACTACCGAATTGGTGCCTGCTATCATTTCGCAGGTACCCTTGCCACCAGACCATGTCTGTAGTGGCGGATACCGGGAGACTTAACATGAGTAAATACGTTACCGCTAACCTCTGCGTTACCAACCTTAGAAATATCTCCACCTGTCCCCTTTCCTTCTACTAGCTACCCATTCACCAAATTTCCATATACGGGTGCCCCTACCGGGCCTAATCAGGCGATACATTTTCCGGTTTCAGTCCTGACCGATACCGGAATCCATTCCCGCAGCAGTTCATATCTAACGGTTTATATTTCCGCCGCTAGACGATTGCTGTATCTAAATGAGGTAACTATGAATACTCAAGAAATGGGCCATCTTTCTTCCCTTTACGGAGGGTATTGGAACCATAACGTTCTCGATTTCTGTTACATGACCAACCGGTACTTCCCGCCAAGGCAGATGATTGATGACATGCAATCCCGATTGCCGGAACTGATCGGCAGTTACCCATCCACCAACTGGTTTCTTTCATCGTTATTAGCCGAACAGGTCGGCGTCAGTGAGCACGAATTAGTTGTCGGTAACGGCGCTAGCGAGCTCATCAATGCGGTTGTCTCGCGGTATGTTCATCGCCTGGCAGTGCCGGTTCCTACGTTTGAGGAATTCGTGAACCGCGCCAAGATTCTTGGCCGAGAAGTCCGTTCTTTTACGCCATCACAACGCTTTGACCTGGATATCGACGAATTTATTGATCACGTGACAAAGACGGACTCAGACTCTGCGCTCCTCATTCGCCCCAACAACCCAACGGGTAGTTATCTCTGTAAGAGCGACTTGGTGTATTTTCTGGATCGAATGAAGGCTCTCAACCTGGTGTTGGTGGACGAATCCTTCTTGGACTTTGTTGACGCTGAGGCTGATCCATCTGCATTGGACCTTATCGGCGAGTATCCAAACCTATTGATCCTGAAGAGCCTATCTAAGAACTGTGGCATTCCGGGTATCAGGCTCGGGTATGCGGCAACCGGTAATGCAGAACGGTTGGCCGATCTGCGCAAGGACGTGCCAATTTGGAGTATCAACTCATTCGCCCAATTTTTCCTTGAGGAGATGGGCGGGTACAGTCAGGAATACATCGAATCATGCTTCCAAGTCAGACAAGCGACTAAGAAATTGGTCAAAGACCTTGAGTCGGTACCCTATCTTCATCCGTACCCCACACAGGGAAACTTTGTCCTCTGCCGGGTCTTACACGGGTTCACCGGAGCGGAGCTAGCCGAACGCCTATTTGAAGACAGCCGAATCCTGATCAATGACTGCGGTTCGAAAGAAGGACTTGAGGGCAATTTCATACGGATCGCCTGCCGGACCGAAGCAGACAACGATCGAATATTGGAATCCCTCATGCGGCTTGCGAAATTCACCCAATCAGACGAAGTCGGAGCCGTAGGTGCGAGGTAACTGATGAAAGGACTGATATTGTCCGCGGGTATGGGCACTCGACTCGATCCGATAACCCGTACCTGCCCTAAATGTATGGTCCACGTGGCGGGCCGGCCGATGATGGAGTACCAATTGGATGCTCTGAGGAAGGCAGGCGTGGTCGAATGCACGATCGTCGTGGGGTATATGGCCGACGCGATCCGAGATTATTTCGGCGCCTCCTACCGGGGACTCAACCTGTCCTACGTGGAGAACACGGTCTACGCCGAAACCAACAACCTCTATTCATTCTGGCTGGCAAGGGTCGAACTGGATGACGACACTCTGCTTCTGGAAGCGGACTTGGTATTTGATACCCAGTTGGTCAGCCAACTGGTGAGTATGGACGAATCCAATGTGGCCGTCGTGGACCGATATCAGCCAAGTATGGACGGCACTGTGATTTTGGCCTCCGGTGATTTTGCTGAATCGATGGTCCTCAAGTCAGATCAAGGCCGGTGGTTTGACTACCGCACAGCCCTAAAAACCGTGAACATATACCGGCTTTCAAAAGAAACCTTGGCGAACGTTATCCTCCCTGAGATGGAAGCGTTTCTGAACGATGGCCGGACAGGCCAATATTACGAAGCAGTATTCGCTAGTCTGATCGCCTCAGGGCGCATGGAGATGGCCGTGCTGAATACAGGAAACAAGAAGTGGGCGGAGATCGATACGCTGGACGACCTCAAAAAGGCGGAAAAGATGTTTGCTTCTGCCCCAGCCGCGATTGGTTAACCGCAGTGGCCGGTGCGGCCTCTGGGAATTTGCAGGAGATGTTTATTGAGCACGGCGGATGAATGGTCCAAACAGAGCGCGATAGATTATTACGCTCAACATCGCCACGAGGTCTCAGACCTCTATCCTTCTGAAAAAGTATTTCTTCCGCGGGTGTTATTTCCAGGCATTAAGGTGCTGGATGTGGGTTGTGCCTCGGGCGGGTTCTTCAACATCATGCGTACCTACGAGCCGGCGATCGAATACACCGGGATCGATCTATCGGTGAAAGCCGTGGGAATGGCCCGCGAAAGGTATCCAGAAGCTAAGTTCATCGTCACGGAAGGGTTTGGGTTGCCATTTGAGGACAACACTTTCGATTTGGTCCATTGCACCAGTGTTTTCAACAATGAACCCAATTACCAGGCGATGTTACAAGAGATGTACCGAGTCTCCAGCCGATTTGTTCTGGTCGATATAAGACTGCTTAAGAACATCGGTAAACAGCAAAACTCAATCTACAATATCCAATTTGAAGGCGGCCGTGTTGAAGCCACGGTTCCGTACGTCGTGAATGATGCAGATGAGGTAGCCAACTTTATCCTCGGGTTAAAGCCCAAGCCCAAGGCGCTGCGCGCGACCGGTTACTTCCACCAAATGGCCAAAGAGGCTGAACATTCGGATTTCGAAGTCTGCATGACTGTATTATTGGTCCAAAAAGGGGATGCCGAAAGCGGGGCGACGGTGATAGACCTGGGTAACCTGCCCATTGAGTTTTCCGTTTCCGGCGACTGAGTCGACGCTGGCCTTTGATACGCCGGAAATTTGAACCAGAAAGACGGGTATCACCCGCGGCCAATATGGTCAAATGGCCAATTCCAACCCAACGCCCAAAGTCTCGACAATGTCGGACTTGGCTATCTTCGCCATCTTGCCGATGGTCCTGCTTGGCGGATTGCTCGCTGGCCTGGTTGCCTCAGGAGTTCTCTCTCTAAAACCGTCAACAAACGGTAAAGGTGCTGTCGAGGCGCTACTTTTGGGTTTGGCGGGAGTCCTGATCACCGGCAAGGACGACGTAAAACTGCGGTCTTCTAACGGCTTAGTAACCGTTGCCGTCCCTGCGGGCTCGGTATCTTCTCCAATCACCTTGAATTAGCACGAGGCTGGGTTCTCTGATAGGCGGGAGATGCCCCAGGGTTCCACCCGCGCTGGGGGATTGTCCGTAACTTCATCGGACGCGGGAGGTGACCCAGTCGATCTACAGCGGATGTTGTCCATCACTGTAGCGATCGAGCCTCACGAACTAGCCTCGGCAGATGCCGATTATTCGCGTTCCG
>VFHG01000167.1 GCA_009392075.1 SAR202 cluster bacterium | reverse complement strand
GGGTAGGAGGCTCACCCAGCGCCAGGTCAATCAGCACAGCCAAAACCAGGACCGCCAAGTCATCGGTGCCGGAGAAGATCAAAACCGGTCCAGCAGGTCGGGCAGGGGTTCCAGCCATTCATGTTCGACCAGGACCGTGGCAACCAGGATCACGGCCATCTCGATGATTTCGTTGGTCGCACCATAGGTGTCACCGGTCAGACCGCCCAAGGATTTGGCCATTTTCCACCCCATGAACAGGGCCAACGCCATAGCTCCAAGAAGTAGACCTAGCCCGGCAAACCCGCCCAGGAGTACTGCGGCTGCCAGGGCTGTAAGCCCAGCCACCGTGGTCGAAATCTTGATGCCGCTCCCATGGAACGGCGTCCCCAGACCTTGGGCGCGGACGTAGGGGAAAACACCTAATAAGACAACCATTGTCCACCGGGAGAGGGCCGGGAACAGCAACAAAGCCCACTCTTTGCCCGGCTCCGCAAGCACGAGCAAGGACAATAACGCCGCGTACTTCAAAAGGAGAACCGTGACACCGCCGACAACTCCGAAAGCGCCCACCCTAGAGTCCCGCATGATCTCCAAGCGCCGTTCCGGAGTGAAGCCGCCAAAGATGCCGTCACAAACGTCCATGAGACCGTCTAGGTGGAGGGCCCTGGTGACTATGACCATGGTCGCCACCAATAACCCGGCGGTCACAGGCTCAATGAATAGGCGAGAGGAGCCTTCTTCGACCCCGACCAATAGCAGGCCCATGAGCAAGCCGACAGCCGGGTAAAACGCCCTGGAGTTGCTGAGGTTCCGTTGCCCGCGGTCCATGTTGCGCGCAACCGGGAAGATGGTGAGGAATGTCACAGCCAGCCGAAGCGGGTTAAGCCAGAAGCCGATCAGGAGGCGGCCTCTTCGCCATCGTCTTCGATCTTCTCCGAGACGCCCGCTTCGGCAAAGGTGGCCATGTCCGAGAGACACTTGGCGGCCGCTTCGACGATGTGCATCGAAAGCGCGGCCCCGGAGCCCTCTCCCAGCCGCATGCCCAGGTCCAACAGGGGTTCGAGGCCCATGTGACTCAGAGAGATGCGGTGGCCTGGTTCGACCGATTGGTGTGATGCGATGAATCGATTTCCAGCCTCAGGGGCAATGGTATAAGCGATCAACGCCGCCGCGCCAGATATAAAACCATCTACTATCACTGGTCGATGCCCGGCTGCTGCGCCCAGGTACACCCCAGCCAATACACCGATCTCAAACCCACCGACCTTCATCAGGATGTCCAAGCCGTCTTTAGCGTCGGGCTTGTTGACCTGAATGGCCCTCTCGACCACCAAGGCTTTATGGGCCAACCCGGCGTCGTCGAGCCCTGTTCCCCTCCCGGTAGTGATGGCGGCGTCCGCCCCGGTGATCACCGAGGTGATGGCGCTGGACGGCGTCGTGTTGCCGATGCCCATGTCTCCGCAGGCTAACAGGTCAGACCCCGCCGCAATCATTTCCCCGGCGGTCTCGATGCCTATCTCCAGACATCGGATTGCCTGCTCGCGGGACATGGCCGGACCAACGGCGATATTATCGGTTCCCCTGCCGACCTTAACCGAACGTAGAGATGGATGGTCGGGCAGGTCGGCGGCCACTCCGACGTCCAAAACCACGATATCAGCCCCAGCGTGGTTGGCCAGCGCATTGATCGCAGCACCACCGCCCAGGAAGTTCATGACCATGGCTGGAGTGACGTCCTGCGGGTAGGCGCTCACGCCCTCGGCCACCACACCGTGGTCGCCGGCAGCGAGGATCACTGTCTTTTTACGAATCTTTGGTGTGGCTTCGCCGAAGATGCCGGCCAGCCGTATGGACAGTTCTTCCAATCGGCCCAGACTGCCCAGTGGCTTGGTCAGTTGGTCCTGTCTGGCCCTGGCGACATCCATGGCGGCTTCATCCAGGGGCACGATCTCTTTGATTATGCGGTCGATTAGGTCTGAGATTACCATTGCGCCTCTTTACAGGCCCGATCTGAATCAGGACAATATCGCGTCAGTCATTCCGATTAAAATTCGATGCCCGGCTGGGCTTTAATCCCTTGCTGATAAGGGTGCTTGATCACGTTCATCTCGGTGACCAGGTCAGCGTATTCCACGAGGGCCTCTGGGGCGTTTCTACCAGTTATGATGACGTGCAGCATGTCAGGCCGAGACTTCAGCACCTCAATGACTTCCTCGGTGTCGACCCAACCGTAGTGCATCGGGTAGGTGAACTCATCCAGCACTATCAGGTCATACTCTCCGGACTCGATGACCTTTTTGCAGTCTTCCCAATGGGCCCGAGCCAGATCGGCGGACTGATCAAGGTCCTTGGAACGCCAGGTAAACCCGTCGCCCATTGCGCGCATTTCCACGCCCATCTTCAGGGCGGCGCGCTGCTCACCGAAGTTGGCGGTGGAGTGTTTGATGAACTGGAGCACAATCACTTTCATGCCCCGGCCCCATGACCTTAACGTCACGCCCAATGCCGCGGTGGTCTTACCCTTGCCCTTGCCGGTGTTAACTATGACTAGACCCTTATCGATTCGCGGCCCCGTGACTGACTGGGGGCCCGGTTCTGATTCGGTGTTCTGATCTGCCGGTGTGTCTGTGCTCATGCTTTATCCTGACCGGGCAAGCCGGTCCAATCTAAGTTGTTGCTGCGGCGCAGGTTTGTACGAACCTGGGCGCCAAACCTGGCCTGCTGCCCAGGTGTATATGAACGTAAGAGGCCCAAACGTTGCCCTTCCGAAACCCGTCAGGCCGGTTGTCTTGGTCTACTACTTTATAGACCGACTCGTCAGCCTCAGGCTGCTGGGCCAGGGTGGACCAGTGGAATTCGTGGCCCCGCACACGCTGCCCCTTTTGCAACACCGGGCTGTCGGAACACGACTCCACCTCCCGGTAGCCCAGGGTCAGACGGCTCTGGGACATGGCAGACTCTGCCGGTATAACGCCAATCATGGGATGGGTCACGCCTTCCAGGTCTGACAGGCTCTTACCCAGGTACATCAGGCCGCCACATTCGGCGTAGACAGGAACGCCTTTGTCCACCGCTTGGCGGATGGCCCCGTGCATCGGCTCGTTTTTCGATAGTTGGGTCGCGAACAGTTCCGGGAACCCGCCACCCAAATAGATCCCGCCCACTCCGGTCGGCAGCTTTTCATCTTCCAAAGGACTGAACGGGGCCAGCTCCGCGCCCCAAGCTGAGAGCAAATCCAGGGAGTCCTGGTAATAGAAGTTGAAGGCCATGTCTTGGGCCACTGCAATAGTCGTCCGGGCAGGGAGGGTTTTTTCAGGGTAGACGCCTGGGGTCGCCGGCGGGGTTTTCGCTGTCTGGGCCAGTTTCAAGATCGCTGGAACGTCCATAGTAGATTCGACCTGATTGATCACGCTGTCGTACCACTGGCTTGCAACCGTACCTTCCACCGTGGGGATCAGTCCCAAATGGCGTTCCGGCTGGATGAACTCGTCTTTCCTGGGCAGGTAGCCTAGCACCGGAAGCCCGGTGGTTTCTTCTATCTGAGGTTTGCAGAACGCCAGGTGGCGGTCGCTACCCACGCCGTTCAGGATCACGCCGGCCACATTGAGGTCCGGGTCGAACTTCTGGAAGCCCAAAACCTCCGCCGCCACGCTGCGAGCGACCTTGGAGGCATCGGCGATCAGGATCACCGGTGCGCCGAGCAACTTCGCCAACTGGGCAGTTGATCCCTCTTCGGTCAGGCTGGAGTGGCCGTCGAAAACCCCCATGACACCCTCAACCACCGAGACATCCCGCCCGGCTCCAGCCCGCTGAAACAACTCAAGGACCGTTGCGTAATCGCAGAGCCAGGTGTCCAGGTTGCGGCTGGGCACGCCGCAAGCCAGCTTATGGTAAGAGGGGTCTATGTAATCTGGGCCTGCCTTGAATGGCTGGACCTTGAGGCCGCGGCGGGTCAAAGCGCCCATGATGCCGGTGGCGATCGTGGTCTTGCCCACGCCGCTCCGTACTCCCGCTATTACAATCGTTGCCGCCATTAGGTATTCGGGCCTCCATGGTTACTTGAGACCCATTATAACTGCCGTCGAGTACCAGCGCAGGAAACGTTGCCTGGTCAATGCTAAGTTAGCTTGACATCGCCTAGCTCAGAGAATATTTTTAGGTCATTCTGAGCCAACCAACCCGCTTACGCGGGACGCGAAACCTGGGTAAAAGGGAGACACCATGCCAAAGCTTTCGGCTCTTAGCGAGATTCAACGAAAAAGCATGTTGATGTGGCCGTGCCTAGAGCACGACGATACACCGTGGACACCCATGGCCAAGCCGTTGTCCGAGAGTAAGTTGGGCCTGGTCACCACTGCCGGATTGCACCTGCGAACCGACAAGCCATTCATCGCAGTCCATGAGGGCGGCGACACGTCGTTCAGGGTCATCCCCCGCAGCGCGAAAGCTGACGAGATTCTTCAGAGCCATACCAGCATCGGCTTTGATCATACCGGCATCTACCGGGATATCAACGTCACATTTCCGATCGACCGTCTCCAAGAGTTGGTTGACCAAAAGACGATAGGTTCTCTTTCCGACAATTATTACTCGTTCATGGGCGCCTTAAGAGACGTTTCCGATATCGTAGAAAACACCGGCCCCGAGGTCGCGCGGAGGCTCAAGGATGATGGCGTGGAGGTGGTGTTGCTCACCCCCACTTGACCCGCTTGCTCCCACGCTGTAAGCGTGATTGCGCGCATCATTGAAGAAGCAGGGATCACAACGACGGGCCTGGTCCTGATCGAGGAACATGCCCAGCGAGTGAAGCCTCCCCGGATGCTGGCGGTGCCCTTCTTTTTTGGCAACGCCTTAGGCGAAGCCGACAACCCGGAATACCAGCACCAGATATTGCAGGCCACCTTCGCCCTGCTGGACCGGGATCAAGGCCCGGTCCTTGAGCAACTTCCCGACGACATGATTCCCGACATTCTGATGCAGGCGTCTGAAACAACCAACGAATCACAAGAAAAGGGCCTGAACGCCGCCGACGAGCTAACGTCTCTGCGGGCTTATTACGAGCAATGGAGTGGCGCCCACGCCGGGCGAACAGCAGTCGGACTAAGCACCATTCCCCAGCGGCGTTTCCGTGGCATCGTTAGGTTCATTGAGGGCTACATCAGCGGCGAGGAATCGGATATGAAAGAGCGTCCCCGGGACTTCACCATCCCCCAGTTCATCCGATACTGTGTCGATGACCTGAAGGCTTTCTACTACGAGGCGAGGATGGCCCAGAGGCCCGACGGAAAAGACCGCGAGATTCATGATTGGTTCTGGTCCGAGACCGCCGTAGGCGCCCTGATCATGGCCCTGGGTCAACGAATGCGCAATGACGAGGATGGAGAGACCCAGGCCGTGGCTTACGGGATCGCCAGATAGCGGCGCATCTCCACCGACAAACCAAGGGAAAGACCGGAGTAAACAATGGTTACCTATAGTTACGACCACATACACCTGCGCAGCAGAGAGCCCATGGATACCGCCAGGTACTTCAATCAGATGTTCGGCGCCGAGATCAAAGAGAGCATCCAGTCTGACGGTCAGTCCAGGGTCGATATCGACATCAATGGGCTGATCATATTTATCGCCAAGGCTGAAGAATCCACCCCAGCCGGACCGGTTGACCCCTACGTCGGATTGGACCACTTTGGACTGCGGGTGGAAAACCTAGACGCCGCCGCCGCCGACCTAAAGGCCAAAGGGGCCGAATTCTCCATGGAACCCAAAGACCTGCGTCCGGGACTGCGCATCGCCTTTGTCCGGGCCCCAGGCGACGTCCGGATCGAGTTGCTGGAACGTAACGACTAGCTACACACCAAAGGCAAACAAAAAGGCCGGAGCTTGATGCTCCGGCCTTTTTGTTTGCAGTGGGATTCACGTAGGGGCGGGTTGGAAACCCGCCCAAGTTCGCAGGATTCACGTTTTTGCCAGCATGACACCATACGGACTGATCTCCCTCTCAACAATTCTTCGTTCGTTTCTATTACCAGCAAAACAGGGCAGGTTAGAAACCTGCCCCTAAGTACAGCTGACATCATTCCCAGGGAATTATTTGTCCGGATTATGTTGGTTCGGCCTAATCACAGATACCGGCCTTTGCGTGGACCCTTCAACCAGTAATAGATGCCGGTGATCACTATGAACACGCCGAAGAGGATGAAGATCCAGCCGATCCCTTTGACGAGCACCGCGCCCACCGGCGAGATCAGGATCAGTCCTAAGACGGCAACGATCCCACCACAGCCGATGCCGGCGCCCGGTCCGGCGCTGCCCATCCTGAATTGGATCGGTCTCAGCCCTTGGCCACCGTGTAGCTAACCACAGACTCGTTAACCCGTCCCTCTTCAGTCAATTTACCGAGGTGAGTACGCACGTTGCGGGCGGCGGCGCTGCGCAGGTTCCGGCGCAGGTTCCGAGGGTAAACGGCGGACACGATATCGTCCACTGAGTCCACGCCCGAAACCAAGGCGGCCAACACTTGGTCTTCCCGATCATTACGGTGCTTGATATACCACTCGACCCGCGCCGTTCCGTTCTTGATGATCTGGCCGTGTCCGGGACAAAGAATCTCGGGCTTCAAGCCGGCCAGCGTCTCCAAAGAGGCCATGTACTGCTTCAAGTTGCGCACGCTGGATGAGGAGTTGCCTAATATGGTATCTCCGCTAAAGACCACTCTTCCTTCGGCCATATAGTAGGAAACGTGGTCATCCTCGTGGCCCGGCGTGAAGTAGGCGCGGAGTTTGGCTCCGCCGCCAGTAGGGACGGAATCGCGGGAGCGTAGTTTCACCACGCTGCCCTGGCCCAGCCGGTGGGTTAGCGCCGGCTCCAACTTGGGGTGGCAGCGCACGACACAGCCGAAGGCTTCTTGGAGCCGGTCAAGGCCGCCGATGTGGTCGCCGTGGCCGTGGGTGATCAAGATGGCAGAGATGCGTGGCTTCCCCAACTCAGCGTGATAATCCATGATCTGCTTGGTCCAAGAGCGGTATGGTTCGCCCGAGTCCACCATCACCATATGGTCGTTGGGGTCGCCAACGAAATAGATGTGTGTTCCGCCTGGGTGCATAGCCCCGAAACTGCCAGGGTCCTCTTCAATATGGGTGGCGTAGATGTGCTTGGTGATCTGCATCGGCCGGTCCTTGCCCTTTAATATCGCTGCTTGGGCTGATAGGTAGGGCGGATGATAGCCCCGCGCCTGAACGTCGTCAATCCCCAGGCTGGCCGTATGGTAATATCCGAGGGAATTCCCCTAAGAATTCTCGAGGATAGAACGCACCTATGATCTCTGAAAAGATAACCGGTCAGGACTTGAAGTCAGCCATCCCCAATCTGACAGGAACAATCTCGCTTAAAGGTCTAGATGGTGCTGTAAAAGTCTTCCGAGATAAATTCGGGATACCGCACATGAAGGCCGAATCCGAGTTGGACGCCTTCTTCGCACAGGGGTTCGTCACGGCCCAGGACCGGCTGTGGCACATGGAGTACGACAGGCGCCGTGGGTCGGGCCGCTGGGCGGAAGCCATTGGCGAGCAGGCGGTGGGCCAAGATAAGATGATGCGCCGGTTCCGGTTGAAGGCCAGCGCCAAGGCCGACTACCAGGTCATGGATCCTTATACCAAGGGCGTGTTTGACGCCTACGCTGCAGGGGTGAACGCCTTCATCAATAGCGGCGACGCCCTGCCGGTGGAGTACCGCATCACCGGACTGGAGCCCGAGCCCTGGGAGCCATGGGACGGACTGATCGCCTACAAGGTGCGCCATATCTCAATGGGTGTGTTCGAGTCCAAAGTCTGGCGGGCGCGGATGGTGCGCGAGATGGGGCCCGAGGCCGCCGGCAAGCTGTTCCCGGGAGTTGAGCCTGGCCACTTGATGATCCTGCCGCCCGGCTCCACCTCTCCCGGACCTTTGGATGAAGGGCTCAAGGAATTGGCCGAAGGCGCGGCCGGACTAAATCACTTGAATGAGATGGACTCGGGAAGCAACAGTTGGATACTAGGCGGGGCTGATACGGCCACCGGAAAACCCATCTTGGCCGGTGATTCCCACCGCGCCTTGGACACGCCCAGCGCCTACTACCAAAACCAGGTGGCTTGTCCGGAGTTCGACGTTGTTGGACTGTCTTTCCCTGGTGTTCCCGGATTTCCTCACTTCGGCCACAACGGCCGGGTGTCCTGGAGCGTCACGCATACCGCCGCCGATTACCAGGACCTTTATATCGAACAGTTCAAAGAGGGCGAGCCGGGCAAATACCTATTCCAAGACCAATGGCTGGACGCAGAGATTTACGACGAGACTATCAAAGTACGGGGCGGCAGCGACGTCCATACAACGGTAAACGTGACCAAACATGGCCCCGTGATCTCCGGAAACCCGGCCCAGGGTTCCGGTTTATCCTTCAAATACACCGCCACCGAAAAGGCCTCCACCTGGCCGAAGATACTCTGGCAGATGCTGCGGGCTGAAACCAGCCAGGAGCTGGTGGATAGCATGCGAGACTGGGTGGACCCTTGCAACAATCTCCTTTTCACCGACATCCACGGGGACTGGGGCTATCTCTGCCGGGGGCGCATACCCATCCGGTCTCGGGTCAACGGATGGCTGCCGGTGCCCGGTTGGACGGGTGAGCATGAGTGGGAAGGGGATATCCCTTTCGATGAACTGCCCGTTTCCATCAATCCGCCAGAGGGCTACATCGCTACGGCCAACAACCGGCCGGTGGGCGATGATTATCCCTATTACATCGCCATTGACTACACGCCCGAATTCAGAGTGAAGCGGGTCACCGAGGCCTTAGAGTCCTTGCACCGGCCAACGGCCGAAGACATGGCTCAGGTGCACGCCCAGCGCGTCTCCATCCCCGCGTTGGCTTACCTGGGCGTGTTGAAGGATGTGAAGCCGCAGGGCCCGGCCAGCGCCGCAGCCAGGGATCTGCTGTTGGACTGGAACGGTGAGATGGATGCAGACCGTGTGCAGCCCACGATCTATAGCACCATGCGCGATGCCCTTTTGAAAGAGGTCTTCGAGACCAACCTGACGGAAAGCCTGGCTTATGACGCCTGGCATCCAGCAGACCGGGGATTGGGATCATTCTCCAATCGCCTGAAGGCCCGGTTGGTGGCTATGATCGGCCAAGACGACCGCTCTTTATTGCCCGAGGGCGACACCTGGCCGACGGCAGTGTCCCGAGCGTTGTCCGAGGCCGTTGCTACCCTGTCCGACCGATTGGGCGATGATATGGAACAGTGGCAGTGGAAGAATGTGCACCAAGCGCGTCCTAAGCACAACCTCTCGGCGGCGTTCCCAGAATTATCAGAATTGCTTGACCCTCCGGCCATCCCCACCAGCGGCGACGGCGACACACCGCTGCAAGGCGGCTACTCTCCGGCGGATCCGGCGACGGTCACCAGTCTATCGGTGGCGCGCTACTCCTACGACCCGTCGAACTGGGAGAACTCGCTGTGGGTGGTGCCACTAGGTAGTTCGGGGAATCCGGGAAGCCATCACTACGCAGACCAGTCTGAAACGTGGCGGAAGGTCAAAATGATTCCCATGGGATACGACTGGGATGTGATTGAAGCATCCTGCGAGACTGAGCAAACGCTCAACCCTAGCTAACTAGCCGCTAAGTTCTTTGCCCAACAAGTCCAAGGCCGCTTGGGCCGCGCCGCGTTTGCAGGCGTCGCGGTCGCCGTCCAGGTGGACTTCGATGGCCGTATCTTCGCCGTCTTTCACCGAAAGACCGATCCAGAATGTGCCGATGGGCAGTCCGGCACGTCCGGCGGCAGGTCCGGTGACACCGGTGGTGGACACGGCGTAGTCGGTGCCGGTCAGTTCCCGCACTCCTCTGGCCATTCCCTTGGCCATCTCGCTGCTCACAGTGCCGTGGGTGGGAGCGACGTCGTCAGGCACGCCCAGGACCTTCTCTTTCAGGCCGCCGGTGTAGGCGATGACGCCGCCAGGGAAATACTTGGAGCTACCGGGAATCGCGCCCAGCATGTATCCGATGAGACCTGCAGTGTCGGCCTCGGCCACTGAAACGGTCTTTTCCCGAGCGGTCAGTATCTCGGCGATCTCTTTCACTTCCATTAAAGTCTTCCTCCTGTGATTTGTGCTTAGTTTTGAGGTTTTTGCAGTAAAATGAAAAATTCCTGGTTGCCGGCGTCGCCCTGTATGGGAGAGCGGCACATGTTTCTAACCCGGAACCCCAGTCCGACAGCCCAATTGACGGTTTTGCCAAGTACATCAGCGTGGACCATGGGGTCTTTAATCACACCGCCACGGCCAACCTGGCTCTTTTGAGCTTCGAACTGTGGTTTGACCAGGGCCACGATGCACTGTCCGGGTTTCAGATGTTTACCTGCCTCGGGGACCACCATTGTTAGTGAGATGAACGACACGTCCATAACCAACAGGTCCACCGGGTCTGGCAGGTCGAATGGGTGGCGGGCGTTGGTCTTTTCCATCACCAAAACCCGGTCGTCTTGACGCAGTTTGTAGTCCATCTGACCGTGCCCCACATCTACGGCATAGACCTGGCGTGCTCCACGCTGCAGTAGGCAATCGGTGAATCCGCCAGTGGATGCGCCTACGTCTAGGACAGTCAGCCCTTCAACATCTATATCGAATTCATCCAGGGCATGAGCCAGTTTGACGCCGCCACGGCTAACGAACGGCAGGCGGCCCTTCACCTCAAGTTCCACATCTGCCGGTAGTGTGGAGCCTGCTTTCAGTACCCGGCCGGACGGGGTATAGACCACGCCTTCCATTATCAGAACCTGGGCTTGTTCCCGGGAATCGGCCAAGCCCCTTTCAAAAAGCAAGCGGTCGGCCCTGATTTTAGCTGGACGTGCTGTCAAAGGACCTCTTGCTTATCGGTATAGCGTTAGGTCAGCCGAACGGAATGGCTATTGGCTCATTCGCCGATGAAGTTGGGGCGGCGCTTCTCTAGGAAAGCTTTGTAGCCCTCTAGGTAGTCTTTGGTGTCGAACTGGGTCAATGGCAGGTCGGCCTCTTCTTCAGTAAGGTTTTCCAAAGACGGATTGTTCTGCACCTGGTGCATGGTCAGCTTGTTCACCGCATGAGAAAGGGGCGCCAGGGACGCTATATCCCTGGCCAACTTGTAGGTGTATTCCTCAAGTTCATCAGATTTGACGACTTGATTGACTAGGCCGATTCTAAGACATTCTTGGGCGTCTAGCAGACGGGCAGAGAGCAGGATATAGAAAGCGTTCCCTTTGCCGACCAGGTTGACCAGTCCTCGCATCTCCCGGTGGCCGATGCTGATGCCCAATCTGCCAACTGGAATGCCCATCCGGCTGTCGTCGCTGGCGATGCGGAGGTCAGTGGCCACTGCCAACTCGCAACCACCGCCCACGGCGAACCCGCGGATCATCGATATGGTGGGCGTGGACATTTCTGAAAGAGTCTTCAGCGCGCCGTTCACAGCGTCGTTGTAGCCACGGCCTTTGGTGGAGTTGGAGCGGTGTTCGTCGAAGTCTTGGATGTCCGCTCCGGCGGAGAAGGCTTCATTTCCGGCGCCCGTGATGACCACGGCCCGAATATCGCGGTCAGCGTCCAGCTTCTGCAGGATGTCGGAAAATTCATGCCACATGGCGAAGCTGATGGCATTCCGTTGGCTGGGGCGGTTGAAGGTGACTGTGGCCACGGGGGGCTTGGAGTCGAGAAGGATGTGGTCGTTCAAGGTGTCGGTGTCCCGGTTATTAGGTGACCCGCAAGGGCAACTGGCAGGCAAGGCCAGTATAGACGGAAGCCAGTTGAGTGTCACCACCGGGATAGCGAAAACAAGAAAACGGCGGGCAAGATGCCCGCCGTTTTGAATAATCTGAATTGGTAAGCGTGCGCGGCGGTTAGCGGCCCCGCAGCTTGGGGTCCATGACGTCCCGGAGTCCATCCCCTAGGAAGTTGACTGAGAACACGATCAAAGCGATGACGAACCCAGGGAAAACCACCATCCATCCTTGCTTGTCGATGTGCTCCCGGCCTAGCTCTAACATGCTGCCCCAGGTGGCGACATCCGGCGGGATTCCAACGCCCAAGAAGCTCAGCGCAGCTTCCACAACGATGGCGAAACCCAGAGTTAGCGTTATCAACACTATGTAGGTGGCCGCAACATTGGGGAGCATGTGCCTGAATACGATCCGAAATGAGCTTGCGCCAATGGACC
>VFHG01000166.1 GCA_009392075.1 SAR202 cluster bacterium | reverse complement strand
ATTGGAGGCGATCGTAGATAAGTGCCTGCAACTGAACCGTCTACCGGGGCGGAGACCTCGTCACATCCAAGACCGATTCCCGCTACGTGAAGGGCAAGCACCATGCCGGCGGCACGTCCCAACTGCGCTACACCCGCGTCCGGGAAGGCCAGATGCGGCGGCTGTACGTCAAGGTCTGCGAGACCATCCGCGCCCAATTCGAGCCGGTGGCCAGCGAGCTGGACCACGTGGTTTTAGGCGGAGAGAAGTTCACGCTGAACGGCTTTTTGAAGGTCTGCCCCCGTCTGGACGAGTATAAGAACATCACCCTGAAACGAAGATTGAATATCCGGGACCCAAAACGCGACACTCTGGACGACCTGGGAGAGACCCTCCACGAGAGCCGAGTTTGGGCCCTCGATTGGTGAATATTGAGCGACGCTGAACTGGAAACCAATAACCCAACCAGGTCTGGTGGCCATAATTTCCGGACTCGCGCTGACGCCCGGCCGTTCAACATCGACTTGGGCGGCTTCGACTTTGCCGGCCCTCTTCTGGAGTTCGACAAGGTCCGGGAACTGCTGGCAAGTCACACCAAAACCGTGGTCGGTGGCGAACGGGCCAGGGCGCTAACACCCACCTGCGACCTGTTGGAGATCGCCACCCGCCAGCAGGAGACCTCTGAGGCCCGGCAGTATCTGGAACAGGGCGGCAACCTGGAATTTGGGCCGGACGAGGATTTCCGGGAGCTGTTCCAGCGCGCGCTCTTGGGCGGACTACTGCGCGGCGAGGAACTGTTCCTGGTCAGAGAATTGCTCCGGGCCGCCCGCTACGACCGCACGGAACTTGGCCGCCACGAAGAGATACCGATGCTGTCCAGTATCTCGGAGATCATCCCAGAGTTGGGCGACTTGGAGCGGGCAATCTCGGGCGCAATCAGCCCAACCGGTGAGGTGCTGGACAACGCCAGTCCAATGTTGCACAACCTCCGCCAGGAGGCGCGCCAGGCCCAGAACCGGCTCAACGAAATCATGGAACGCAACCTGCGCCGCCTGCAGCGGACCGAGGTCGTTCAAGAGCCGCTGATCACCCAACGCAACGGCCGGATGGTGTTGCTGATCAAGGCCGAGATGCGCTACCGCGTGCCCGGCATCGTCCATGACGTGTCCGACAGCGGGGCGACTGTTTTTGTCGAACCCATGCCGGCCATCGAGGTCGGTAACCGCTGGCGGGAGGCCCGGCTGGCCGAGGGCAGGGAGGTCGAGCGGGTGTTGCGCCAGTTGTCGGGGATGGTCGGAATGTCCGGCGAAGACCTGTTGTTGACCCTGGACCTGATGGCCAGGCTTGATCTGGACATTGCCAAGGCCCGTTATTCCGCAGCCATAGATGCGGTTGTTCCGTGGATAGTCGACCAGGAAGTGGCAGAAAGGAGCTTGAAACTGGTCCGCGCCCGCCATCCATTGCTTACCGGCGCCGTGGTCCCCGTCAGTATCGACCTGGACCGGGAGCAGCAGGTGATGCTGATCACCGGCCCCAACGCTGGCGGCAAGACGGTAACGCTGAAGACGGTGGGATTGCTGGCTATGATGGCCCAAGCCGGACTGCACGTGCCCGCCGAAGAGGCGCATCTTCCTCGGTTCGACGGCGTTTACGCGGACATCGGTGACCAGCAGAGCATCCAGCAATCGCTATCCACCTTCAGCTCCCACATCACAAACGTTAAGGGCATCATGTCCCGGGCCACGGTCCATTCCCTGGTACTGATCGACGAACTGGGCACCAGCACCGACCCGGAGGAGGGTTCCGCACTGGCCAGCGCTGTGCTGCGGTATTTCCAGAAGATCGGCTCCTTCGTGGTTGGCACCACCCACCACCGGGGCGTGGCCAGGTTCGTACAGGACGAGCCGGGCATGGTCAACGCCAGTGTGGACCTTGACCCCAGCACTTTGGAGCCAACCTACCACGTGACCTTGGGCCTTCCCGGACGCAGTTACGCGCTAACCATTGCCGCGCGGCTGGGCGTACCCCAAGAAGTCATCGACGACGCTCGCAGCGGCATCTCCCCGGTGGAGCAGGCCACCGAGGGTTTGTTGCAAGAGCTCCAACAGGAGCGCCGGGTGGTGGAGGAACTGCGGGAAGAGGCCGAGACTGCTAGGTCGGAAGCCGTGCGTATGCAGCGGGAGTTGGACGCCCAATTAGCCGACGTGGAATCGGCCAAGGCTAACCTGGTGGAGGAATCGCGGCAGGAATTGCAGGGCCGTATCAGCGGGATATTGGACCGGCTGGCCAGGGCCGAACGCTCGTTGGAAGCCGCCGAGTTCCGGCAAGATGCCGAATCGCGGGCCAACGCCGAGGCCAGGGCCAACTTGGCTTCCCGGCAGGAGATCGAGGCCCACCGGACCGAAGTCAGGGATATGCAACGGCAATTGGAATCGGCGTCCTGGTCGCCCATCGAAGTCGAACGGGTCCCTTGGCAATCGATCTTGAAAGAGGGAGACCGGGTCTACGTCCGCGGGATCGCTCAACCGGTGGAGGTCATCTCCCCAGCCGATAACCAGGACAGGGTAGAGGTGCTGTTAGGGACTATGCGGGCCAAAATTCCGGTGTACCAGTTGGTCCGGCAGGCCGAAAGACACCCGGCGGCGGCGTCACGGGGCGTGTACCTGGACCGTGCGCCCAAAAAGAATTCGAATACCGAATTGGACTTACGGGGCCTGCGGGTGGACGAAGCCATTAGCCGGGTTGACGAAGCCCTGAACGACGCCGTATTGGACGGCGCCGGTTCTATCCGGTTGATCCATGGCAAAGGCACCGGCGCGCTGCGGCGGGCCATCCGGGAGTACCTGGGCGGCCATCCGCTGGTGATGTCGGCCGAGGACGGAGAAGGCGCCGGCGGCGACGGCGTTACGGTGGCGGAACTAGAGTAGCCCTATTTCCCCTGGAACCGTGCCTGGCGGCGTTCTGTGAAAGCCCTAATGCCCTCTTGGAAATCCTCTGTGAGGCATATTTCCTCAAAGACAGCGGTCTCGGCGTCCAGTTGGGTCTCGATATCGTTTTGCCAGGAACTCTCGAATAGCGCTTTTACCCGCCCATAGGCTAATGTCGGGCCTTGGGCCAGGCGGACGGCGGTTTCCATGGCGTGTTTGTGCAATTGGTCATCTGCAACCACCTGACTGACCAACCCCATCTCCAGGGCTGCTTGGGCGCTGGTTGGCTGGCTGGCCAGGTAGAACTCCATGGCCCGGCTGGCGCCGATCAGGCGAGGAAGCAGATAGGTCGATCCACCGTCGGCCGGCGCGCCGATGTTGGCATAGGCCATCAGGAACCGGGCGTTGTTGGCCGCCACCCGGACGTCGCAACCCAAGGTCAGACTGAAGCCCGCACCCGCCGCCACGCCGTTTATGCCGGCGACCACCGGCTTTCCCAATTGGCGTAGCCCCATAACGACATCGTGGTGCAAGTTGTTGGCCAGATCACGGATATAGGTTTGAATCTTTTCTGGGCCGCCGCTCTCCAGGTTCTCCACGAGGAATTTCAGATCAGCGCCGGAGCAAAACCCGCCGCCGGCCCCTGTTAGGAGCACGGAACGCACATCGGCTCTCTTGCAGGCCTCGATCGCTTCCCCCATCTCGGCTACCATCTCCAGAGTCAGTGCGTTCCTAGACTCGGGGCGGTTCATCGTGATGATGCCAACGCCGTCCATCTTTTCGAAACTGATGTTTTCAAAGGCCATTAGACGCTCTCCATGTACTCGGAAATCTCTTCAAGGCCGAAGCCGGATACCGCAATCTCCGGCGCCCAGGTAACCTGGTCCGACGACCAGCGCACGGTGGCCCGGCGCTGGGCCGCTATGCCAAGGGTGTTGTTGATGAGCCGGAGCACATTGTCATTCATGCGTACCGTGTTGGGCTTGAGCGGGGCGGCGAACCGGCCGTCCTGGATCAGATAGGAATCGCCGATGATCGTCCCGCTGAAGTCACCGCTGGTGATGCCATTAACCGGGTAGGTGTACCAGATACGGCCGATGTAGACGCCGTTTCCCACTAGCCGCAGCAATTCTTCTTGGCTGTGGCCCGGGGTCCCCTCGATGACCAGGTTGCTGGATACCGCGCCCGGCATGGCGCCAAAGTTACGGCCGCCGCCGTTGCCGGGCCGGAACCCGTTGCGCGGGGCAATCTTTGCTAGGGCGTCGGCCGGGTTGACTCCCAGCTTCTCCCGGCCAGTGGGGTCGTTTAACATGCGTTGGTAATTGTAGTAGTCGGCCAACAGGCCCGAGAGGTCGCCGCCGCGGATCAGATCAGTCCGCCCGGTGGGCAGGCCCTCGTCGGTGATTGACTTGGAACTGGGCAGTCCGGGCGCCGCCCCGTCGTCGTACAGGTTGAAGTCCGCTGACGCCACCGCCTGGCCCAGCTTGCCCATGAAGGGCGAAGCGCCGGCGTAGAACATGTCCAAGGAGAGCCCCGGCATCAGCACCCATTCCAGAATCTCAGCCACGGCTTGAGGTCCTAGGATTACGTTGTATTCGCCGGTGGGAATCCGTTGGCCGTCCATGGACTCGATAGCGTTACGCGCGGCCTCGGCAGCAGCTTCCCCAGTAAATTCGGCCAACTTACTGGCTACGGACCACCCGCTGCCCTTGCTGGCCTGGCTCTCGATCATGGCCGTGGCGAATGACATAACGAGGGTGGTTTGTTCGGTCTGAACCTTGGGGATGTGGTTTGACGCAATGGCCATCCGGTCCTGGAGCATGACTACGTCACCGCCCAAGATCAGTCCCAACTCAGACATCTTTTCCGCCGAACCGGCTATCCCCATCAGGTCTTCCGACGACTGAAACGCGTCCAGAGCCCGGTCCATCATGCGCCAACCGGCGTCAACTAGACCCTTGCCGCCGATACGCATCAAAGCCGGGTCGTAATTGGCCAGAGGCTCGTCGTTTGTTGTGGCCGCCCGCTGGGGCGATTCCAATTTGGGCAGCGAAACGAACTCGGTGTCCGAGACCGCGCCGTAGCGGGCCTTATCCAAAGCCCGTGCGGCCCCATCTACCGATAGGTCGGTGGGCTCACTGCCGAACCCGGTCTTGATGCCGCCCGGAGTTCGGAATGTCGCCCGGATGCCCAAACCGTAACTCTCAGTGGACTTGGGTTCCTCCACGCCGTTGCTGGGAATGTGGGAGGTGTAATTGAGGCGGACCGTCAGGTTTGCCCCAGCCGAAGCAAAAACCTCGGCCTCGGCCACATCGGGCTGGGACGAAGC
>VFHG01000165.1 GCA_009392075.1 SAR202 cluster bacterium | reverse complement strand
TAAATTAGTGTCAATTATATACGCCACCAAATAGCGGGTAAATGGCGCAGTCCAGGCACAGAACAAGGGCGGAAGGGGGCAGAGGATACGGGGAGCAGATGTCCATATGAGGGTAAAAAACGTACCAACCGAACCAATAAGCGTCGCGGCTGGCGACCTGTTGCAATGTCAGGCCGGACCCGTTCAGGCTCGCCAGAGCGTTGTCTACGGGACGCCATTTGCCGCCGCTCTCGTCGGTGAGGATGACCGATTGGCCGTCGGCAACAGATGCCTCGGCAAGAGTGAACACATGGCCGCCCCGCTCGTAAGCTCGAACTCCAGCGCCAGAAGCGCCCGCGAAGGTCACTACTTTTTGGCTTGCCAGAGTGTCGTTGATCAGATTGTTACCTTCGAAGAGAGACAACGGGTAAGCCCTGGCTTCATCGCCAAAGGCCAGTCCAAAAACCTGCTCTTTAGTTTTCAGGTCTGAATTGCGCTCGGGCACCGGGAACAGTGTGTCTGATTGGTACCGGTAGGCGAAGTAGGCAGAGTCGTTCTGGGCTTCTGGAGTATAGGCATCTTCGGGATACACACCGGTGTCGAGGTCGCGGACGGTGGTGTCAGGGTGCTTGGCCAGCCATTTGGGCCATATCGTTAGGTTCATTGGCAGGACCTCAAGCTTAGCCCTGGTGCCGACCAACGGACCGACGGCGGGAACGCCTCTGAACTGGTGCTATAGGGTCTCGGTCTTGCGGCGGAACATCAGTTTGTTGCTGCGGTAGAGGAAACCCGAGGTGCCGAACTGGTCCCGTACCCTGTCGATCAATGTGGAATACACGATTTCAAACCCGCAAAAAGTTCAATACGCCAGGGCGAAGTGAACTCCCGCGATGACATTGTTGGCCATCTCGTGCCGGTTCATGATGCGGAGAGGATACGCCTGGTGTTGGCCGTTGATGGACACGTCGAAGACCCGGTCGTCGGGCAGTAAGTAGGCGGCTTCGCCCACGGGTATCACCGGAGGGTCGATCAGCTCGGAGATACCGTCCTTGGACACGCCGCTCCAGACGACCTATTCTATCCTGATATTTTTTTTACGCCGTCGTAAAGAAACCCGCCCAAGCCCGGGTCCAATATGGTGTAGAGCTGGCCCTTCCAGCCGACATAGCCGTCAGACGGTTGGACCTGAGAGTTGTTGCCCAGCCACTCGATTCACTAATTCCATTCGCTCTGCTCCGGAGAGAAGATCATCAACTCTTCGGACGGGACGTTGTCCTTGAGACGGGACAAGTAGGAAGTCATGTCAATGATAGCTTCCTGTTGGACCTGGAAGCGGATTGGACCTGGAAGCGGAGGAATTCCAAGAGCACTGGGATGTAGGTCTGATTCCTCGAGTAGGCCATCTTTTGGGCAACCCGGTCCAGGGTCTCGTCCAGCATGGCAAACATCAATTCAGTCGGATCATCCGGCAGGTCGCTCAGGTCCATCTCCCCGCTTATGGAGTTGAGGTTGCTGTGCTATCGTCCGACGAGCAAGCAACCACCAATAAGATCAGAAGCAAGACGGCGGACCAGAAAATGCCGTGGCGCCAGGATGGGAAAATCAAATTCAAGAAACGCTCACCCGGAATTCTTCATTCATCGGCGGTCGTTATGGAATATTACGAGTGACTGCCGTAGTCGGATGGAATCCGAGTATTTTGATGCCGGACTCAAACGGAGGATGCAGGCGGCTTACTCAGACTCCCGGAACAGCTCCCGGCCGATGAGCATGCGGCGTATCTCGCTGGTCCCGGCGCCAATCTCATAGAGCTTGGCGTCCCGCAGCAGCCGCCCCGTGGCAAATTCGTTGACGTACCCGTTGCCGCCCAGGGTCTGAACTGCTTGCAATGCCGCCTGAGTTGCGTGCTCTCCGGCAAATAGGAGGCATCCGGCGGCGTCTTTGCGGTTGCTCTCGCCACGGTCGGCGGCCCGCGCTACAGCGTAGACGTACGATTGGGAGGCCGAGAGCGAGGTGTACATGTCGGCCAACTTGGCTTGGATCAGTTGAAATTCCCCGATGGGCTGGCCGAACTGCTCCCGCTGGTGGACGTAAGGCAACACGATGTCCAGACAGGACTGCATGATACCCAAAGGCCCTCCGGCGAGGACTAGGCGTTCGAAGTCAAGTCCGCTCATTAGCACCCGGACACCGTGGCCAACTTCACCAAGCACGTTCTCCTCGGGCACTTCACAGTCCTGAAACACCAACTCAGAGGTGCTGGAGCCTCGCATGCCCAGCTTGTCCAGCTTAGTTGAAGCCTGGAAACCGGCATAGCTCTTCTCGACTAAGAACGCGGTGATGCCTCTGGAGCCGGCCTCGGGGTCAGTCTTGCCGTAGATCACCAGAGTGTCGGCCTCGGGACCGTTGGTGATCCACATCTTGCTGCCGTTCAATACGTAGCGGTCGCCTTTCTTTTCGGCCCTAAGCGACATGCTTACAACATCGGATCCGGCCTCGGGCTCGCTCATAGCCAGCGCTCCAACGTGTTCGCCGCTGATCAATTTCGGCAGGTATTGCCGTTTCTGCGCGTCGGTGCCGTTCCGGTAGATCTGGTTGACGCAAAGATTGGAGTGGGCGCCGTAACTGAGTCCGACGCTGGGGGAACCACAGGAGATTTCCTCCATGGATACGGCATGGGCCAGGTAGCCAAGGCCGGCGCCGCCGTACTCTTCGGAGACAGTGATGCCTAGCAGACCCAGGTCGCCAAGCCTAGGCCAAAGGTCTCTGGGGAATTCGTCACTCTGGTCAATCTCCTCGGCCCGGGGCGCAATCTCCTGGGACGAGAACTGGCGCACCGTGTCCCGGATGAGGTCGATCGTCTCACCTAGAGAATGGTCCAACGTGCTGTGAGTGGGCCTTCTGGAAGTCATATCCCTTTCCTCAAAGTAGCGTGGTGGGAAAGTGTCAGGGCGTCCGAATGTCAATTATACGGCGGGCCTTGAACTGGGTGCGTTCAAACTCGCCGGCCGGTTTCAGTTCCACGGCAACACTGACACCAATGGCTCGGCGCAGTTCCGCCGTGAATCGCTCCCGCACCGGCTCTAAGGCCATCGGGTCGAACTCCTGGGAGGCGAACACCTTTTCCAGGACCTCGGCTTGTACCGTCAGGCGGTCCATCTGGCCCGTCTCTCGTTCCAACACCAGGCGGAATTCGCCGCCGAATTCGTCTAGACTGCGGAGCACGTCTTCGATACGAGAGGGAAAAACGTTCTGGCCCCGAATGATGATCATGTCGTCCACCCGGCCATAGATGCCGGTAACCAGGGTGGGGTAGGTGCGGCCGCAGGGGCAGTCAACCATGTCCCAGCGGGCGATGTCGCCCGACCAGTAGCGGATCATCGGTTGGGAGGTGCGTTCGGTGTGTGAGTAAACCGGCACGCCCTCTTCGCCCAGCGGCAAGTTCAGCTTGGACTGAGGGTCGACCATCTCGGTGTATACGATGTCCTGCCAAAGGTGCATCCCGCCCTCCAGGTGGCGGCAACCCGAGGCGCTCA
>VFHG01000164.1 GCA_009392075.1 SAR202 cluster bacterium | reverse complement strand
AGGTAGCACTCGCGATTAACAGGAGAAAGAGATGTTTTTAGAACTCAGGCAATACACGACTCATCCCAGCCAACGAAACAATTGGGTAAAGTTCATGGAGGAGGTGATCATCCCTTTCCAAGTGTCCAAGGGGATGGTGATCGTAGGCAGCTTCATTGGAGAACAAGATGAAAACCTTTATGTGTGGATACGCCGATTCGAATCCGAAAGCGAACGCGAACGCCTATACGAAGCCGTCTATCAAAGCGACGAATGGGTAAATAATATCGCCCCCAAGATTCCGGAGATGTTGGACCGGGACAAGATTGTGGTGACACGGATAGAGCCCACCCCAGCCTCCGTCATCCATTAACGCCTGGCCATTGCGGGCGAAATGAGGTCCATATGGCCGAGAACAAGCACCCAGTGAACCAGCCGTCCTCGGAAGCTAGTAGTGAAATCATTGGGCGTGCGTATAAAGTGGCGGCCGTGCTCAAAGAGCGGGCGCTAGCTGTCGATAAAGCCAGAGAAATCCCGGTTGAGACGGTAAAGGAATTACACCGACCGGGATTGCTCTCCATGAGTATCCCCCGCGCCATGGGTGGCACCGAAGCCGACTTGGCCACTATCGTGTCGGTGTTCGAGATACTTGGAGCCGCCTGCGCTTCAACTACGTGGTGTTTGGTGAATCACGTAGCGGCCTGCAGCATCCTCCAACGTTCGTTGGGCGAGGCGTCGGAGCCGTATCTGCGTGCCGTCGTCGAGGAAGGTGCGGCGTTAGGCTTTGGGGCGGTACCAACAGAAGCCGAGACCAAGGCATCTCCTGGCGGCTACACCGCCTCCGGACGGTGGCCTTTCATCAGCTTTTCTCACCGATGCCGCTGGGTCCTACTTATCACCAGGGTGCAGGGCGCTCCAGCAGACCAAAGCCCAACCGGGCCCGATGGCCGATGTTTGATCGTACCGTTGGGCGATGACGGAGTTCGCATCGAAGACACCTGGCAGGCCATGTCCTTACGGGCGACGATGAGCAATGACGTGGTGCTCGACCAAGTCTTCTTCCCGGGCGAGCGTGCTCCTGTGTTCACGCGGCCCGCCCCCGGTGAAACCTGGGTAGATGCGGCGCCTGCAGCCCTGCGAGCGGCCGGCCTGGCCGCTGGAAGGCTTGTAACAGGACCAATAATGATTGGAGTCGCCCAAGCGGCTCTGGATAGCACAATCGAGTTCGCCACGGGACGAAATATGACATTAGGCGGCGGTAAACGTGCCAGCATGCCTGGGAATCAGTTCGCCGTCGCCGACGCGGCCATGTACATCGAGTCGGCCCGCGCTCTCCTCTATCAGGAAGCCAGAGCTGTAACTGCCAAAGCCGCATCGGATGTGCCATTCACGCCGGGCGATTCGGTACGTTTGTCGATGGCCGGCTTGGTGGCGACTCAGAATGCCCAGAAGGCAGTGGACGGGTTATTCGCGGTCCGTGGCGCTCACGGCCTCTTTGAAAACGACGATTTCGAGAGGTACTACCGGGATGTACGCATGGGAACATTGGTGGCCAACCAAACCCCTGACTTGGTAAGAGAATGGCTAGGCAAGCACCTGTTTGGCATCCCGGCAGACGTTCGGCCCAGATGGGGATAGATCAACACTAGAAACTTGCTGTTCAGCGTACCGGATCACCCAAAGACATGGGATTTATCGGCGTGGACATGGCTTGCACCGCAGGGAGAACTCTCTCGGCGAAGAGCCGAAGGCTCTTTTCAGCCTTGTCTCTGGGCATACCGCCATAGAAGACATGCACCACGATCTTTTCTAGGCTGATGGTCTCCTGCAGTCTTTTGATCTTTTCGATGATCTGGTCCGGGGTGCCGATGGGCATGGTTCCACGGCGGGCCGCGAAACCGGCGTCTGCCGTCCCGATATCGGCGGTCTGGCGCTCAAGGTATTCCTCGTAGCCGTGGATGCCGTCGAAGCCGGGATTGTTCCATTCGAAGTAATGGTGCTGCGCGGCGGTGAGCTGATCGTAGAAGTATTCCCAGCCCTCTTCCGCTTCCTCCTCGGTCTCGGCGCAGTACATCCACAACAGAGTGGTCGGCTGGTCCGGCGGAAGCCCGAGCTCGCTCCGGATCTTGTTGAACATCTGCACCTGAGTGGTCATCTCGTTGAGGTCCGCACCCGAGACAAACATTTGCCCCAGACCGTTCTCAGCCGCCATCTGGGCTGATGCCTTGGTGGTGAACGCAACTTTGATGTCCTTGGTCAGGTCGCCTTTATGTCGCGCCTGAGGCCGTATGGTGGTCGGCGGGATGTCGTACACCTCGCCGTGGAACTCGAAGCGCTCGGCGCCGTCGGCAGCCTTGATTGCGTTGATAACATCGTAGAAGTACTTGTGGGATTGCTCCAGCGGGTAGCCGAGGGAAGCGTATTCATGGGGAGCGATGCCGCGGCCGATACCAAGGTGGAGACGCCGGCCCCGCAATAAGATGTCCAGCATGGATATCTCATGGGCCAGGCGCACCGGGTTCCACCACGGCGCCACGATCACGGCAGTTCCCATATCGACCCGGTTGGTCCGCCCTGCCCAGAATGCCAGATATTGAAGCGGGTTCGGCTGCATCGAGTAGGCGGAACCGTAGTGTTCGGTCGCCCAGATCGAGTCGAAGCCCAAGGGCTCGACAAGGTCCCCCATGTAGAGGGTATTGTCCATATTTTCGGCGTCCGAGACTTCCGGCGGGCGGTCATATTCTTCTTTCATGAGCCGGCCCCAGTCGCCTTGGTTGTACCCGGTTACCATTACTCCGCAGTGCATTAACGTCCTCCTCTCCAAACGTCGTACATTTTCGCTAAGATCCCCGGCTATGTCAACGTTCATAAGGGGGTAGCGCCCTCAAAGGCGGGTGGTAGGATTTCAAGAGATTAATGGACCATAGCGCAGCAGAGTGGAGGGGGTCTATCTACTACCAAGACGACCACGAACAACACGCACGAAAGTTCCCGGTATACGACGCTCTCTACGCCTACTGCGGACGGTGATCGTAAATCCGGGGGAAACCAATTGGTCTGCCTAGCGCGCCGGCGGCGTCAACGGCCTAACCCCTAGAAATAGTACCTGGACACCGTCTCGGCGACACAGCCTGGCTTCGCTTGGCCGTCAATCTCGATGGTGACTTCCTTGACCACTTGGAAGCACTCATCGTTGATCTTTTCCACGCCAGTCAACTTGCTGCGGGTCCGTACTTTGGAGCCAGCGGTCACTGGATTTGGGAAGCGAACCCGGTTCAGTCCGTAGTTGACCGACAACTTAAGACCGGGATAGGGAGGCGCGGTGGCATCCACGTTGCCGGTCAGATTTGGGATCAGGGCCAAGGTCAAAAATCCGTGGGCCACAGTGCCGCCGAAGGGTGATTCCTTAGCCGCCCGGTCCACATTTACGTGGATCCATTGGTGGTCTCCGGTGGCTTCAGCGAACTTGTTGATCGTCCCTTGATCCACCTCCAGCCAATCGCTCAAGTGAATCTCCTCTCCCAGCTTGCCATTGATCTCTTCCACCATTTCGTCTACTGCCATCTCGCCTCCAGCGTCCAAATTGTTTAGTTGGCATTCTACAGGCTTGAATTCGATTTGGCTTCTGGATCGATGGGACGACCGGACGGATGGATTAAGAGAGATAGCGGTGAGGCAGTACAGGAGTTGATTAACGACATCGTCTCTGGGTGGAACAGATGTGCCGTCAACCCTCCGGAATCTCCCATTCGCTATTTATCTGAAGCATCAGGTCCAGAGAATCCAGGTCCCAGGACTTGCCCAGAAGATGGTTAACTCCCAGAGTCCGGGCCCTAGATCTCAAACCGGGAAGATCGATGGCCGTTACAAAAACAACCGGAATCTTAGAGGTTACAGGAAGCTTTCTCAGCTCGGAAGAATATCACCCCGGCCATCACAGGCATAACGATATCGACGAAGATAATGTCGGGTATCTCATCTCTAACAAGCTGTAAGGCAACTGCGCCGTTGTTGGCTTTCCGGACCTGGCAGCCTTTGTCCAACAACTGTTCAACCAATAAATTTCTGATGTCTTCTTCGTCTTCAACGACCAGAGCCTTGACCATCGTTTGAACTCTCCAGCAACGGTTCGATAACTTCAGGTTACCAATCTGGTTGCTAGGTTCAAGAGGTCAGTCTCAAACAGCCGTCGCATTGCCATTCGACACAAAAGACGCCTTATCTTTGGTAGAACTTTTTTGCCGCGTCCTCCGCCATAGACTGGACTGCCGGCAGATGGCATAACCCATTGGCCTCAATGCCAAATACAGGGTTGAATTTGCTGCGGAAGTTTTCATAAGCGATGATTGCAGAAAGCTCCACCAACTCCTCGTCAGTGAACTCTTTTTGCAATCTTTTGAAGAACCGGTCGGTCACCCGCTTTCCGGTGTAGGTCATGCGCTCGGCAAGTTCCAACGCCAGCTTCTCCCGCCCACTAAAAAGCGCGCTGTCCTTATAGGAATCAAGGTGTCCTAACTTCTCCGCTGATTCGTTGTCTTGCGCCGCCCTGGACGCATTGATGTCGATTCAAAAGGGGCAGCCGTTGATCCAAGCAGTCTTGGTGTACACCAGATACTTCAGTGGCGGTTCGATCAGGCTTGACGCATCGATTCCAGCGGCTAAAGCGGTCGAGCCGGCCATGATGGTCGGTCTCAAAGCGAATATGGGTGTGGTGTTCAGCACGTCTCCGAACAATTCCCTCTGACGCTGAAACAGCGCCTTAACCTCTTGAGTTGCTTCCTGTTCGGTTATCCCGTTTACTCTGGCCATTGAGAATCTCCCTTTTATTCGGGTTGACGAAGCTGATGTCGACGAGCGCTAATCAAGCGCCACCGGCAGTCCAGATTGGGCTGATTCATACGCCTTCAGCACCAAGGCCAGGTCTTTCAGGCCTTCCTCACCGGTCATGGAAGACTCCGATTCTTCCATGATGCTGCGCCTGAACTCCAGGACCATAGCCATGATTCCCCGGTGATCGGGATCGAACTCCAGGGTCTCTTGCGAGTCTCCGCGGTCGATCTTCAGCCACTGGCGGCCCATCTCGAAGGATAGGTTTGCCAGCGTTCCGGTCACCGTTACCCACGGGCGCTCGGTCGGCTTCCCGATGCTCCAGGTATGGTTGATGATACCCACCGTCCCACTGGCCGCCTGGGTGGTAACAACGAGACCGTCCTCGGCTTCCAACCCTGGGTTGCCTGGAGGGACTTGGACGGCATACACCTGGTTGGGCCGCCCGGTCAAATACGCCAACACACTGGCTTTGTGTATCCCACCGTCGATAAAAACGCCGCCGCCATTTCGGTCTTTGTCGTTGCGCCAGGAACCTGGGTCGAATGGGTATTCTTCTTGCAGTTGAATCAGCCGCACTTGGCCCAATGCTCCCGACTCGATCAACTTCTTTGCTTCCTGGACTGGTGCCAAGTACCGATAATTCTCAGCGACCATCAGCCTCACCCCAGCATCCTTTGCGGCCAAGATGATTAAGCGCGCTTCTTCGACGGTCAGGGCGATGGGCTTTTCCAGCAGGATGTGCTTCTTAGCGGTTGCCGCGAGCCGGGCGTGTTCCAGGTGAAGGTCATGAGGAGTGCAGATATAAAGTGCGTCGATATTCGGATCATTGGCAGCGTCTGCGTAAGAGCCGAAAGCCCCTGCGCCGCCAAACTCCGCTGAGTATGCCTCGGCGCGTCCGATGTCCCGGCTGGCGAAGTAGAGTTCCACTCGGTCGCGTGCCTGTGCCAGCGACTTTGAGAATGTGCGGGCAAACCCACCGCAACCTATGACACACAGTCTAAGTTTCAAGATTCGCTCCGGGCCGGTCAGATAAAACCCGAAAATGCATTGGGCCGGGCGTTAGACCGAAGCCTCGGCGCTCAATTCATAGTGATCGAAAGTCGGAGGGTTGGCGAAAACTATGTTGAACTTGGCGACTTCCGCCTGTAGATACCCGGCGCCAGCCTCGCTAGCCAGCATCTCCTCCTCTGATTCCCAGACTGTGATCGAGAGTATCTTATCGTTACTGGCAAATGTGCCGCCAAAAAATAGACTGGCCGCAATTTTGGTAGAGTTTCCGTCCAGTATATGCGAATTGATCAAAATGATAGAATCGCGCCAGCTTAAATGGATTCCTAACGGCTAGTGGGCGCCGTATCTGTCATGCGCCTAGACAAGGAACCAAGTCTGGTCTATAAATTCGGTATGACCCTTAGACGTGGAGAGTTGACCCGATGCTTGAGATGAGGACCGTTACCCCCGGCGAGTTTGTTCAGTGGACTCGTGCCGAGGCGCGGGCCCACGGCAACCGGCTGGACGACGATCCAGAGGCATTACGTCCGCATTTCAATCTGGACCGCTCCATAGTTGTGCTAGAAGACGGAGAGATTGTCGGCGGCGCCCACTCTCACCGGGTCGAGATGTCCATCCCTGGCAATTCTACTTTCATAGCCGGCGTGGCCAACATAGCGGTACAGCCCACACACACCCGGCAAGGCATCATGACCAAGATGATGAATCATCAGATTCATGACATCCACAATCGTGGAGAGCCCTTCTCCGCGCTGTTCGCCACCGAGAGTCTGATCTACGGCAGGTTTGGATACGGCATCGGGTCTTTATACGAAAGGTGGACCATCGAGCGCCCCCACAACGCCTACGCCCGGCCGCATGAGAGCCCGGGCCGCCTGGTGTTTGTGGACCCGGCAGACATCACGAAAGACCTTCCTGAAGTTTTCCGGCGCGCCACTATGGACCGCCCAGGTGTGTTCCAGAGGCCGCCGCATCAATGGGAACGGGAATCCCTAGCGCCGGAACACAGCCAAGGCGGGCAGGGAGGAATATTTTACGTTGCCTACGAGGAAGATGGAAGGGTGGATGGTTATGCCACCTACCGCATCTCCGGGAACACCCTATGCGTGAACGAGCTTATGGCGACCTCCACGGAAGCAATTTCCGCGCTGTGGCGGTTCTGCTTCAGCGTTGACCGCACGAGCGTGACCGAGGCGCTCAAACGGCCTGTGGATGATCCGTTGCCCTGGATGCTGGCCGACCCTAGAAGGCTGCAACGCTCGACCAGGGATGGAGTGTGGGTGCGCTTGGTTGATGTCGCCGACTCACTTAGCCTGCGGCGTTACATGCAGCCCGACCAGCTAGTACTGGAGGTTAAAGACGAGCTTTGTCCCTGGAATGACGGCCGGTTCATGCTGGATGGGTCTCGCGAAGGGGCGACATGCCGCTCCACCGATTCATCGCCAGACCTAGTGATCACCGTCCAGAACCTGGCATCTGCTTATATGGGCGCCGTTAGCTTTAGTGCGCTGGCTAATGCAGGATTGGTGGAAGAGCGGGCTCAGGGGGCGCTGCTGCGGGCTGATTGCATGTTCGCCGTTCAGAATCAGCCTTGGACTCCATGCAATTTCTAACAGTGGAACAGCAAATCATCAGCTGATTGCCGGATCTGCCCGCCGGGTGACGCCTAGGATGCTGAAGCACGCCGGACAACTTACCAGTACCACAACTTCTCCGTTGGCGGCTTCGACAGCCTGGACAATCCGGCCGGATACGATCTGGTCACAGAAAGGGCATGTGTTCATCTTTGGATCAATATTCCTATTGGTATGCGGGGACGTTGTACGCTGAGGCCTGCTTCAGACCGCCCCAACTCACGCCACCGAGTTCAGGGGATATTTCATGGATAGGAATTGATCGCGGTGATGACTATATAGCTGTAGATCGCCGCAAAAGCCCCGATGGCTCCAACGATCACCATTGTTTCAAGCAACGTGACACGGTCCCGAACCGCCGATCCTTTACCCATTCCCTAAATAAGCATATCGCGCATTTTTGTTAACTCCTAGGGCGAATTTTTCACACCGCCGTTGAACGATGAGACATTTTTATCATTATCTGTGGAGTCGCCCTGGCCTTACCGTGATAAACCGACCGTTTCAGAGTGACGTGAGTCACGCTCTAATCGCCTTGCCATGGGTTTCCCAAATTGGAGATAAACGCAAAACTAAGAGACCGGCCCCGTTGGGCCGGTCTCTTAGTTTTCTCAATGTTAGTTGGCCCGCCTTGTCGGCAGGAATCTTGCGTTACTCGTCCGGGTCGCGGGTTTGGTGGTTACCCTGTACGAGCATACCAAAGATGCACACACTCTCATCATTTCCTCGCGCAGAGAAATAGGCCCAGCAACTTTATTGAACACTTTCGTAGCGGTCAACGTAGCTAGCGACACCTGCTGAACTCAGTCAGCGAAGCAACGGCATACATCGGGCCCGGGTCATCATCTTCCCCTTCTTGACGCTGCGGCTGCCAATCATTAGAATTGTGTTAAGCGCGACCCTTGGATATGGACCACGGTAGGTGAGACATGCGCAGATTTTTGATTCCGTTGGTTTTCGTGGCCCTGCTAGCGGTTGCTACGGTTGTGCCCGTTGCCGCCAATTCCCCGGACGAGGCTCCCGCTCACTCAGGTAAGGTCTGCGGTGCAAATCTCTAGGCTTCGCTGATCACCCTGGTCTCAGCGGTCTGTAACGCCGCATGTTTGACTGACTAACTTTATTTAAACTCGGCTATTCGGCCCCGGTCCATCTCGGTGGACCGGGGCTTTTTTTGGCAAGTGACGATTGGAAGAAGTCCTAAAAATAATCGCGGTGGTGGTGGCCACCACCGTTGGGTTCACCATCGCCGGGGTGGCCGGATTCGGCGGCGGAGTAGTCGCACTCCCAGTCTTGGTCTGGGTGTTCGGCGTGCGCGAGGCCATCCCGATATTGTCCATCTCCCAGGCACTCAGCACCGTTTCACGGGCCTGGTTGCACCGGGACGGACTCAACTGGCCGGTGGTCCGCCTTTTTTCCCTGGGGGCGCTCCCATTTTCCATCGTCGGCAGCTTGATCTTCATCTCCATAGACACCACGGTCCTGGTGCGCATCTTGGGCGTGATGATGCTCCTATTTGTTGTTTACACCCGGCTGCCTATAGGACGCGAATTCAACATGAAGCTATGGGGGTTCGTTCCGTTGGGCGCAGGCACCGGGTTCGGCTCGGCTTTCTTGGGGATTCCCGGACCTTTCGCAGCTGTTTTCTACCTAGCTTATGGGCTGACGGCCAGCGCATACATCGGCACATCTGCCTTGGGTATGGGTATAATTCAAGTGCCTAAGCTAATCATCTTCGGCTCCGGTGACCTGATCACGGTGCGGGTTTTGGCGCTGGGTATCGGGCTTGGGGCCATCGCCGCCGTCTCCGCCGTCCTGGGCCGTGTCATTCTCCGGCGCGTCCCGGAGCACGTATTCCCCAGAATCATCACCGCCATGCTGCTTATATCAGGGGTAGTTTTCCTTATTCGGGGATGACACAGTTGTAATTCTCGCGTAATTTTCGTTAACGTAGTATGTCCTGGCCGGACTGAGCAATCTTTCAGTTTTTTTTCTTTTTATACATTTTTC
>VFHG01000163.1 GCA_009392075.1 SAR202 cluster bacterium | reverse complement strand
CGGATAAGTGGCCACGCGGGTCACCTGTCGGCCAAGACCTTCAAGACCGTGAAAATACATCACGATAGCCTCGTCGACGGTATCGGCGTGCACATCGGAGGATGCGATGTGGGGCGTGGTCAACTCGGTCAAGATGTCGTGTTGCATCGTCTCGGGACCACTCGACGCCAACCGCTGTTTCTTGATCTCCTCCACGGCTTCCTGAGGGGCATCCGGCGGCTCGGTGAGGAAAAGCGAGTCGGCAAGTTGCAGACTCCCAGGCGGATGCACCATCCACGGCCCTTTTAGATCATCGGCATAAGCCAGCCGGATGTAGCTCCCTTTGTGGTCAGCGAAGTAGAGGTAGTATTCCCCGAGCGGAGCGGCGACCCAATCGGGCACGCAGACAGAGATGGACCTTGGATGTTCTCTCCGATGCTTGGATGGAGGCCGGAGGTGATTATCGGGGCATCGATGAGACGGGTAACGCGCATTTAGCCTTCTCCAAATAGCTGGTGTCGGAGGGTTAAATCTTGAGCTTGGCCCGGATTATAGGAACCAGCCCATACCTTTGTAATAACCTCTGAGGTAGGCGATCTGTCCGCCATGGACACAGTTGTCGAAGACCACGATCCCCAAGAACGTGCCGACAGACATCGGTAGGCGGGGAGGAATCTCGAGCTGGCGTTCCAGATCAGAAGCAGACAGGGACTCAAAATATTTCTTAGCTGCACTCTTGACTGCTTCATAGTAGCCCACGATCGATTCCTTGGGCGGAAGCTGCCATGACGCGACCTGCTCCTTGGTCCAACCTCCTCCCGTATTGTTGAGGTCATCGTCTAGACCGAATTTCGCGTACCAACCGTCCTTGATCCACAGTTGGGGAGCATCTTGGCACCACGTATGGGTAAAGCGGTCAACAATCCTGGTCATGTGCCAAAGGAGCCATCCCATTGAGTTTGATTCCTTATTGGGTCGGTCGCCTAGCATCGCGTCGTCCACATCTTCCAGGGCTTTGTCCACCATGCCCCAGTTTCGCTCAAGGGCAGACAGGGCAGTTTCAGTAGCTGACATCAGTTTGACTCCAAGTCCCGATTATTGCAGGGCACTAATTTACAGGTGGTAGACATGGTTGTCCAACAAAGAAACGGAAACTTGGCGATGGGCGGTCATAGCCAGACTCTTTGATCACTGGCTTTCTGCACTGACCCGGCTTAAACTCTCCGTTATCACTTGAGGTTGCGCTATGAGCGCGACAGCCAAGCAAGGGAGATGAAAATGTCGATCTCGAATGAGACCTTGAAGGCGATGATACGAGATTACAACGGTATAGAGCTGTCCGACGAGGAACTGGAGTTGGTCCGCCCGGAGTTGGAATCGTATTTTGCCGAACTCAAAAAATTGGAAGACTTGGACCTGTCGGATGTTTTCTCCGGCCGGCTCATGCACATTCCGGAATAGCTGCTGCCGGGCCAAATTCGCCGATTTCCTATTCCTAAAAAACATACCCGGAGAGGTCTAGATCATGTCGAACTCCGATCTGCTGCGGATGACCATAGCTGAATTGGCGCCCAAGATCCAAAACAAAGAGGTTTCCCCGGTGGAGTTGACCGAGGCCGCCCTAGCCGAGGCGGACCGGTTGCAACCCACGTTGAACTCGTTCATTACCATTCTTCATGAACAGGCCATGGGCCAAGCCCGAGAATCGGAAGCTGCCATCTCCCGTGGCGAATACCGTGGCCCGCTTCATGGCATTCCGATTGGCTTGAAAGATAACCTGGCAACCGCCGGGATCACCACTACTGTGGGCTCTAAGGTATTGGCCGATCACGTGCCGGAAGAAGACGCAGAGGTGGTGGTCCGTTGCCGGGACGCCGGGGCGATCTTCATCGGCAAAGAGAACTTGGAGGAGTTCGCCGCCGGAGCGACATCCAACAATCCTCATTACGGAGCCGTACACAATCCCTGGGGACTTGCCCATATCCCCGGAGGCTCCAGCGGTGGCGGCGGCGCCAACGTTGCCGCCAGTGTAACTTTCGCATCCCTGGGCACCGACTTGGGAGGGTCTGTCCGTTTGCCGGGAACGTTCTGCGGCGTTGTCGGTCTCAAACAGAGCTACGGACGAGTCAGCCAGCGTGGCTTAATGGTCACCAGCTTCAACGGCGACCACATCGGCCCGATGACGCGGTCAGTGGCCGACAGCGCCCTGGTGCTCCAGGTCCTTGCCGGTAACGACCCATTGGACCCGAGCACAGTGCCGGTCCCGGTGCCTGATTACACCGCCTACCTTGGAAAGAACCTCAAGGGACTGAAGATGGGGATCCCCTCCAACCATTATTTCGACATGCTTGATAGCGAAGTCGAATCGGCGGTCCGGGGAAGCATAGCCGCCCTGGCGGAATTGGGAGTTGTACTCCGAGAGGTCAGCCTGCCCATGATGGAGTACATTGGCGCGATGCGGATCTCCGCGATGGCCGATGGCGTCGTCACCCATGAGCCATTCCTGAAATCCCACCGGGAGGATTACGGCCCCGACGTCTTTTACCGCACCATTCCCGGACAGTTCGTGTTGGGGAAAGACTACTCCAAATCATTGAGAGTCCAGCGTTTGATCCAAGAAGAGTACGCCCAGGTCATGCAGCAAGTGGACTTCCTGGTCACGCCGACGGCTCCGGTGCCCGCGCCCCGTATCGACGCCCAGTACATAAAGATTAACGGTGAAGACCACCGGGTTAGAGGGCCGGGTTCAGGACTTGTTTCCCGGAACACCAGCCCTTTCAACGCCGTCGGGTTACCGGCAATCACCGTTCCCTGCGGTGTCACTCACGCGGGTCTGCCCATCGGTGTCCAGTTCATCACCGGCCCCTTTGAAGAGGGATTGCTGTTCCAAGTGGCGGATGGGTATGAGAAAGTCTCGCCAAGCCAGGGCTTACGCCCCGCAGTCGGTGTAGGAGCATAGGCTCCTCGCCAAGAAGCCGTGGTCGCAGGGCGTTGACCCGTTTCGTCGTCAAATGCCGATTGGTGCAGGCAAATATTTAAGTGGGTGAATGATGTCAATCGGGTGGGCAATCATCAGCGCCGGCGACTTTGCTGACTCCAGAGGCGCTCCGGGTATCAACCAAGCCGAGGGCGCAGAGTTAGTGGCCGTACACAGCCGGGACCAAGGCAGGGCTGAAGCCTTCGCCGAGAAACACGGGGCCAAGACCGCCTACTCCTCAGTTGAGGATGTTCTGAGCGATTCGCGAATCGACGCGGTCTACATTACCTCGCCGAACCACCTGCATGGCCCGTATACGGTGATGGCCGCCAACGCCGGCAAACATGTGCTGGTGGAGAAGCCACTTTCGTTAAACATGGCGGAAGGTATCGAATCTATGCGGGTTTGCCGAAAACGGGGCGTTAAGCTAGGTGTGGGGTTACACCTACGGCACCACCCAGGGCACATAGAAACCAGGCGGCTGGTTGCCGACGGCGCCCTGGGCACGATCGCCCTCGCCCAGGCTCAGATCGGTCAGGGCGAGCGGGGCAACGTCCAACCGGAGCCCCGATCCGGGCTGCGGGATTGGTGGACGCATCCAAAGATGGTCGGCGGCGCCTTTGCCATGTCGACCATTGGCGTCCACGCCATAGACGACCTGCAATTCTTATTGGGGCAACAGGTGGTGGAGATTGCTGCCATCACCGACGGACAAACTCCAGAGAGGCCTCTGGAAAACCTGGCTGCCATGTCCCTGCGCTTCGATGGCGGAACCATCGGTACAATGTGTTGCGGGATGCGCCTTCCTGAATTCCAGAACGACGTCGCCCTTTACGGCAGCGAAGGCAAGGTGATGCTGGCGGACGGTTCGTGGCCGCGCCTGCAAGGAGAGCTGCGGGTGTCCAGCGAAACGGTGAACACTACGGTCGCCTACGAGCCGGACTTCGTATACCTCGTGACCAAGAACGTAGAGGACTTCCAGCGGGCCATAGCCGAGGACCGTGAACCGGCCTCCTCAGGGGCACATGGCCTCAAGTTGGTGCAGTTGACTGAAGCCATGGTGGAGTCGGCCAAAACCGGCCGAACCATCAAGCTGGAACCAATGCCTTAGCTATCCTTTCGGATCAGACCACCGCGTCCTTATCTGCCTGTGCCGCTTCCGGGTCAGTGGCGCGCAGAGCGAAGTATTCGATCTTGGGCGCGAATATGTCCAGGAGGCGCCGCAGTTCCACCACCGCCGTGGCATGCTCATCAACCCGAAGATCAACCCTGGAGAACGTGTCCGCGCCGTAGACCAGCAAAGCAGCCGAGTGATAGGGGGTCGAGTCCTGAGCCTCCCCACCGGCATTTTGCCCGGCCTCCAAAGACCTCAACAAGCGCTCTTCCAGATCCAGTTCAGGAGTATGCATGAACACGTCGGCCATTTCTTTGACCACCCCTTCCCCAACAAGACCGTTACCCATGGTGACGTGGTCCTTTCCGGTGATGTGGCCGGCCCATTGATTGTTCATGGCCCCGGTTCTGGCGGCGGCGTTGCCGTTGTGGTCGACAATCCCCAATTGACGCCGCTCTATGTGCGGGTCGCTGGCCTCCAACTGCTGGAGAGCTCCGCTGGCCGAGTAGCCAAGTTGCAATAGATTCAAGGCAAATGGGCCCAAGCCGGGGTCGGTAGACGCCTGGGTAGCAACGGCTCCGACCGAGGACTTCACGTAAGGGCAACGGGAACCGACAGTGATGTCACTGGTGGTGATTGCGATGCCCAGCATCCCGGTCCGGGAGCACCGGCCGGTGATGGAGAAAGTATTGAACTCGATGCCTGGGATGACCCCCATGGACAGCCTCCTCATGGTCTGAAACTACAGCTAGGGTTTGTTTACAGCGGACGCGGAATTTATGTTTTGCAGATGTCTAGGGCGGTGAGGGCCAGCACCTTGGTACACTGAACCATTTCGCTGATTATGACGCAACTGTCGTCCTCTCCACCCCCTCCTCGGACGACGGCCGGCCCGTACAGTAAACAGGGTATACCGGCGTTCCAGAGATGGCAGGTGTCATTGGCGGTGTACGAGAAGGGCAACACCGTCCCGATCGCCTTGGGCGGTTGTCCTGTTACGTCTTGGTGGCTACGGGCCACGGCTTGGACTATTTCCTCGTCACGGGGCACATCCAACGGGTCCATAACCAGGCGGCGCCGGCCCTTGAAGAATTCCGGTGGTGGAATCTCGATCTCATAGGATAACTCTGGGTCCTCTGCCAGCAATGGGTCCACGACTTCGCGGATGTCGGCAACGATGCCTTCCACCGTCTGGCCCGGCAGGAAATGGACGTCCACGATGATGGTGCACATATCGGGAATGTACGGAGGTTCCACCAGGATGTAATCCTGGCCTAAACCGCCGATTACGCTGCCAATGTTAAGTTTGGGCAGGTCTGGAAGGTCTTCTCGAGGCTGATAGGTAAACTCAACTTTTTGCAGAGCGTTGATGATTCCCGTCATCTTCACTACTGCGTTCACGGTCCCTTCAAGCTGGCGAACATGCCCGGTGACGCCGTAGGTGTGGATGGCCATGTGGACGATTCCGGAATGGACGGTAACCAGGTTGCTGGCGCCAAATGGTTCGGCAACCACCGCCATGTCGGTCCGAAAGCCGCTTTTCATCAAGAAGTTTGTGCCCTCGCCCCCCTGGGTCTCTCCCACCACACAGGCGACCG
>VFHG01000162.1 GCA_009392075.1 SAR202 cluster bacterium | reverse complement strand
TCGTAGGGGGCGAAAACGGTGTAGCAGGCCAGGTTGACCAGCGCTCCGGGGAAGGCGCCCGACTCGTAGACGAAGTTGGCGGCGGCGGCGGTGATTCGGCCGTCTTTTGTGGCCCCGACCTTGGCGCGGACATAACCTCCAGCGGTTGCGCCCGTGGCCTCAAAGACCTCGGCACGGGTCATGGTGATCTTCACCGGGCGGCCCGATTTCTTGGACAACAGCGCGGCCACCGGCTCAACGTAGACCACCAGCTTGCCGCCGAACCCGCCGCCTACTTCCATGGGAATGACTTTGACATTCGAGACCGGAACACCGACCACCAAGGCGGTGAAATCCCGGATGGCGAAATGCCCCTGAGAACTGCCCCAGATGGTCACCCGGCCGTCTTTGTCCCAGCGGGCAGTGGCGCTGTGGGGTTCGATATAACCCTGGTGGACCGGCTTGGTGCGGAATTCCCTTTCCAAGACAACGTCGGCCTCTTTGAACCCCTGGTCCGGGTCGCCCAGCTCATATACGAAGTGGCTGGCGATGTTGGTCGGTACGCTATCATCGTCATCGTCGCGGAGTCCGCCTGGCCGGAAGAACTCACCCTCAGAGCGGAACAGCCGGTCGTGGAGGATGGGAGAGTCCGGCTCCATGGCTTCTTTGCCGTCCAGAACGGGAGTCAAGACCTCGTAATCGACTTCGATGAGGGACAGCGCGGCCTCGGCGGTATGCACGCTGTCGGCCGCCACCGCGGCCACGGCATGGCCTTTGTACAACGCTTTGTCGGCGGCCAGCACGTTGTTGCTTAAAAACCTGGGGTTCAGGGGCGAGCCCTCGGCAACGTCCACCGGTCTGCCGGACAGTACCGGCAGATCGGCCGAGGTCACGACGGCCTTGACGCCGGGCAACGCCAGGGCCTTGGCGGCGTCGATGGATTTGATTACAGCGTGGGCATGGGGGCTCCTCAGTATCTTGCCGTGGAGGAGACCAGGCATGCTGATGTCGGCGCCGTAACGGGCTTGGCCAGTGACCTTGTCCGTGGCGTCGTGGCGGATAGGCGTGGTGCCGATGACCTTGAATCCGCTGTTATTAGCCGTTGGAGTGGCAGTCATGGCGGGGCTCCTTGTTCAAAAGAATCGGGCGTTTATTCGTAGCGCAGCGCCTCGGCTGGGTAGATGCGGGAGGCCTGACGCGCTGGCATGAAGGTCGTGGCCAGGGAGAATACGTAGGCGATGGCCACGATGATTATTATCTGGAGCCAGGGGATAGCGAACCGGACGGTCTCCACCTCTTCTTGGATGTCTTTCACGATGTTCCAGGAGATTATGGTGCCCAGGCAAATCCCGATGGCGGTGCCCATGAGGACGACGAATGACGACTCGGTGAGGAAGCTCAACTGCACCATCCGCCTGCGGTAGCCGATAGCCCGCAGCACGCCGATCTGTTGGCGGCGTTCCACCACCGCCCGCAGGCTGACTACGCCCAAGGAGGCGACGCCCACCAGCAGTCCCAGACCCATGAAGCTGGTGAACAGATTGTTGAAAGCCCGGTTGGCCGCCGCGATGTCGTCCACCAATTCCGACAGCACGTCGGTCTCCATGCCGTTCTCGCGAAAGGCCGATTCCAGGTTCTTTGAGAGCGCGGCGATATCCACGCCATCAGCGGCTTTGAAGCGGAACGTCGTGGTCGGTATCCGGAAGGGTATGGCTTCGTCCAGTTCTTGGCGCGAGGCGATCATGCCGAGACCCAGCTCGCCAAATGCGTCGGTGAGCCGGTCCATGACACCGATGACCTTCAGCGGTATCACCTGGCCGGTCCGGGGCTCGCGGACCTCGATGTCGATGGCCTCCATCTCGGTGTCCTCGTAGAAGATACCTTCAAGCTCGAATGGTATCTCGTCGTTGCCAAACCCGCCGCGAGACGGCACCACCAGAGAATCGACCACCACCAAGTTCGAGTCCTCCATAACCGCGGCCCAGATGTCCTCTTGGGTTTCACCGTACCCGGCGTCGAACAATTTCAGGTTGGCCCCGGTCTCCCGAAGGTACTGGTCATCGGCGGCCCTGATGGCGTAGAACCGCCACCGCTGCTCGTCGGCGCCCACCTGCCGGGTTTCCACGGGGATGGTCGTGTACCCGCCGATGGACGTGATGTCCTCGTTGTTGAGGCCGGGCTTTTCGTCGATGGCCGCGCGGATATCATCGATGGGCGTGTTGAAATTGACCGTGGCCTGGATGTCCCAGCCGCCAGCCACTCTGTCGGAGTCGCCCACGGCGGCGCTGAAGGCCTCGGTTAGGATCGACATCACGATCAGGGTGAAGATGACCAACGCGAACATCGCCAGGGTGAGACCGGTCCGAAACTTGGCGGCCATCGGATAAGCCGCGGCAGTCACCAATATAGGCCGGAGCTGGCCGAATGGGCTGGTGACGAATGTCAGTAACTTCAAGAGCAGATCGGCGTTGTACATCACCGTCCAGACCGCCGCCGCCACCATGGCGATGCCGGAGATGAAGAACATCTCGATTCCGCCTTCGATGTCACCAAAGATCGAACGCAGGGCGCTGAAAGGCAGCACCCAGAATGCCAAGTTTCCCACACCCATGAACGTATAAGCGATGCGGTCTCCCACGTCGGCCCGGAGCCCGATGCGGTGGGAGAATGTCCTGATGGACAGTCCCACGCCGACGATCACCAGTGTGATGCCGATGCGCAGTGGGGCGGCCTCGTCGGATGACGTGCCAAGCCAGGTGAACAAGACTCCGACTACAGCCGTGAGCCACCCGTGGCTCATGGGCACCCATAGGGCCTGAATCACCGCGCCGAAAAATGCCAACGGCGATGTCAAACCGGCCCAGACCGCCTCAAGCAACAGGCCGATTCCGCGGCTGCCGTCCAGCCTGACCAAAGCCCAGGCTCCCGTCCCGGCCAGAATGACCGGACGGCCGAACACCCGTAGCGGTGCAAGCAGTCTGGTCCGAAATGGGGTATCCGACCGCTGGACCGGAGGAGGCAGTCCCCGGACCGCCGCCACGATGTTCAGACGGCTGACGCGGTAGGCGGATATCCCAACGGTGGCCAGCGTGATCACCATTCCCAGGCAGTAGGCGACGACGGCGCTTCGGATCTCGAAGTGGGCGAACATCGTGAAGTTCTCCGGCGCTCCGGTGCCGCCCGATTGGAAGATCCGGTTGACCGCGAAGACGATCACGGTGCTGGCGCCCAAGCCAAGCAACACTCCCACCGCGCCCGAAACCAGCGAATAGGCGGTGCCCTCAAAGATGAACATCTGGACCAGGTGCCGCCGTTTGGCGCCTACGGCCCGGGCCATCCCCATCTCGGCGCGTCGGGCCGCCGCCAGCATGACGAAGATCAAGAAGATCAGCAGCACCCCGACCATGATGGAAAATAGTCCCATGATGATGAAGATGCTGGTCACGCCGGAACCGGCTTGGTCGGCCTGGTCCAGTATCTGTTTCTTGATGTCCAACACCCGGAACTCAGCTAGACCGGCGAAGAGGGTGCTGGCCTGGCGCTCCACTTCGGGCAATTCGGCGTCTCCTACGGCGTTCAGCACCTCTTCTTGGACATCCTCATCGGCCAGCGCGCCGATGAACGCATCTGACAGCCCTGATTCCCCGAGCCCCTTGACCAGTTCGCCCAGATCGTCGGCCAATTCCCCGCCGGAAGGGAGCCTCAAGAGGTCGATCTGCTCGATGACTTCGATGCGGTTTAGCAGAGTCTGAAGCTGCGCGGCAATGGCCCGGTCGGCGAACAAGACCCTGAGTGCGTCGGTAACCTCATCGCTCACCTCAGCGCCTGCGAAGACGCCGCCCCTGTTGGAAACGGCCACGGAGTTGATCAGGCCTTCCCTCTCGAAAATCTCCTGGGCCCGGTCCAACCGCACCAGCAGTGTAGACCCCTGCCCCGCCAGTCCGCCGCTATCCACTATGCCTTGGACCCGGAACTTTACGCTGGAGCCGGCTATGAAAGTCACCAACTCATCCCCGACCACGGCGTCCAGCTCGTCGGCCGCCTCCTCGTTGATCAGTGCGTCATTCGGGCCCAGGGTCTCCAGCCGGACCTCTTGGCCGTCCTTTAGATGGAAGCGGCCGAAGCCGTCTAAGGCATCGGGGTCCACCCCGGTAACCTGCATCTGGCCTTCGCTCAACTGCGTCCTGGTGTTGATGGTGGGTGCAAACTCGCCGATGCCGGGGGCCAGTCCATCGACGGTTTCCATGTCCGCCAGCTCAACCTTCAGCTGTTCGTAGCGTTGCTCGGGGAAGTAATTGAAGCTGCCGATGGTATCCGATTCATCAGCCCGGGCCGAGACGATGATCTCGTCGATGGTCCCCAGGGCGTCGATGGCATTCTTGCGGATGGAGTAAGTGATGGAGTCGCCAGTGCCGAAGGCGGCCGCCATGATCAGGGTGCTCATCATGATTCCCACGATGATCAGGGCGGTCTGAGATTTGCGGCGGGGCACGTTGCGCAGTCCCAACTTGAACATGACGGGGTTGCGCCAGGCGACAACAGCCACGATGGCGATCACCGGCAGGAAAATCGCCAACAGGACAACCATGATGATGTCCATGGAGACGCCGAACAGTTCTTCCATCTACTACCTGGCGCGGCCTCCTGCTCCGACTCTGAATCGACTTTCCCCGAGCAGCGCCCCCACCCTAATCCTCCCCCGTTGCGGCGGGAGAGGGGACTGTTCCTTCTCCTTTTTGGGAGAAGGTGAGGATGAGGGTGAATGTAATGCGTTAACCTAACTCGTCCCGGCAACCAACCTAAGGGGACTGCCCATTACCGTCGTCCACGATCTCGCCGTCCCGCATGCGGACGATGCGGTGGGCCCGGTCGCCAACATCCGCCGAGTGAGTCACCAATACGAAGCTCTGGCCATTCTCGACGTTAAGTTGGCACATCAGGTCCATGATCTCCGACGCCGTCTCGCTGTCCAGGTCGCCGGTGGGTTCGTCAGCCCAGACGATGGACGGTTGGTTGACCAAGGCCCGGGCGATGGTCACCCGCTGGCGCTGTCCACCGGAGAGTTCGCCGGGAAGGTGCTGAGCCCGGTCGCTCAGTCCCACCATTTCCAAAAGGTCAATGGACCTTTTGCGGGACTCCGCCGGCTTGGTTCCGGACACTAACAGGGGGAGCTCCACGTTCTCGACAGCCGACAATACGGGAAGCAGATTGTAGAGTTGGAAAACGAATCCCATCCGGCGGGCGCGGTAGTCGCTCCGCTCGTCGTCGGGTAGGTCATGTAGCACGACGCCGTCAATCACCACCTGACCGGAGTCGATCTCGTCCAGTCCGGAGAGGCAGTTCAACATGGTGGTCTTGCCACAGCCGCTGGGGCCCATGATGGCGACCATCTCACCGCGTTCCACAGTCAGATCAACCCCCCGCAAGGCGTTCACTTTGACGGTGCCGGTGTCGTAGGTTTTATGTATACCGGTGGCGGTAATTATGGGATCGGGCATGTGTTCGCAGATATAAGGCCTGACCGCAGCCTTTCACTGCGAATCTCTCAAAGCCAGTATATACGACTGCAACGGCATCGGCGGTTTTCCGTAGGCCGGATTTTCATCTGGGCCTTGATCGCCCTGCTAGAAAGGGTTGTTGGTCCTGGCTTTCACTTGTTCCAGCCACCACCACATGCGGCTCCAGACCAGCCTTCGTTCCATGTCGCCTAAACTTCGGCCGACATGCGTCCGCACGGCATACACAGCCTGTCCTGCCAGAAACCCCCAAGCGCCCGGTTCGCCCTTCATCCAGCCGACAACCTTGTCCTGGTTGCCCGTCACTAGATCCGCCAACAAGGGGTCTATTATTTCGTTGGTTACTGATAATGGCTCAGTCATAACAACGATTATTCTACCGGTCGATCGACGACTGATAGCCATTTGAGATTTGGGTCCGCCAAGTCAGTCTGGGCCTAACCGCCGCCCACGGGCCGCACGATCTCCAGAACGTCGCCATCTTTCAATGTCAGGCCGGCGTACTCTTCCTTCCTGATGACTTCCCCGTTGTACCCAACCGCCACAAACTGCAGGTTCAGGCCGAACGACATCAGGTAGGTTTCAAGGTCCACGCTAGCATCTATGGGGCGAGGTTTTCCATTCACTGTTAGATTGATCATGATTTAGACTGGCCTATCGCACATCGGCCGGGTTTTCAGACACCCGCCATTCTACGCAGATCGCTTCTTTCAACTTTGCCGCGGCGGCTTGCGGATCCTGGGCCGCCAGTATGTTGGTGATCACAGCAACCCCGGACGCTCCTGCCTCTATCACCTCGGCGGCATTCTCCGGGGTGATTCCCCCGATGCCGATGAGGGGCACGCGGGTGTCGGCCGATACCTCCCGCATGAGCCCAGGACCTGAGGGCGCTTCTCCGGGATGAGACCGGGAAGCGAACATGGTGCCGACCAATAGGAAGTCAGCACCGTCGGCCTCGGCCTGTGTCGCCGACTGCAGCGAGTGGACCGACCTTCCGATCAGGGCGTCGCTGCCGAGGGTCTTCCGGGCCTCGCTCACCGGCGGCCCAGCTTCGCCCAATTGGACTCCCTGGGCCCCGGCAGCCAGGGCCACTTCCGCGCTTTCATTCACGATCAGTTTGGCCCTCCCGCGGATGGCCTCCAGTAAAGTCCCGGCCAATTCCAGCAATCGTTCGTCGGAGAGGTCCTTCTCCCTTAGTTGCACTAGGTCAACGCCGCCCAAGACCGCTTCGGTCACTCGTTCTACCAGATCGCCGGAGGTCACGTTGCGGTCAGTGACCAGACATAGGCACGGTAGGGGCAGGGATTTAGTCACCGGATTAGCTGGTGGCCGGCACGGGCTGGGGCACATCGGTGGTGGGACTGCTGGCGATGGCCTCGCGGCGCACCCCGATACGTCCCGCCAGATAGGCGTTGCGGCCCGCCGCCACGCCCTGCTTGAAAGCAGTACCCATCAGGCCCGGGTCCTGGGCTTGAGCGATGGCGGTATTCACCAGTACGGCATCAGCCCCCATCTCAAGCGCCTGGGATGCGTCAGACGGGACTGCCAGCCCTGCGTCCACGACCACTGGGATGTTGGCCTGCTCGATGATGATCTTGATCTCTTCCGCGGTGTGTATCCCCTGGCCCGAGCCGATCGCCGAACCCAGGGGCATCACAGCCACGCATCCCACGTCTTCCAAGTTCTTGGCCAGTGTCGGGTCGGCGTGGATGTAGGGCAGCACCTTGAACCCGTCTTCCACGAGAAGGCGGGCGGCCTCCAGGGTGGCGGCGCCGTCGGGGAACAGGTAATTTGGGTCGGGGATGACCTCCAGTTTCACGAAGTCGGTCTGGCCCACTTCACGGCCCAGCTTGGCGACGAACATCGCTTCTTCAACTGAGGCGCAACCGGCCGTATTGGGCAGTATCTGGTACTTGCTCCAGTCTATGTAGTCCAGCAGGGTCTTGCTGGTGGGGTCGTCCAGGTCCAGGCGGCGAATAGCCACCGTAATCATCTCGGTCCCGGAAGCCTCAACCGCCGCCACCATCTCCTCCATGGTTCGGTAACGGCCGGTCCCGACTATGAGCCGGGAGTTAAATGTCTTTCCTCCAATCACTAGCTCATCGGACATCAGGTCCAATCTCCTTTCGGGGGCTACAAAAAAGCCACCAGGTATCTAGCCTGGAGGCTGCTTGGTAAGTCTGCTGTTGCGTCTAATCCCTGCGCCAGTATTACCTGGGTCAGGTACAGACGGTCGGCGGCGATTTTGGCCGCCCTCTCAGCCTGGCTTACCCAAGCTCCCGCCAGAACGTATCTACCGCTCTGTTACCGAAAGAATAGCACCGGCCTCGAGGGGTGTCAACGAAGAAATCAGCCTCGAATTCCTCTTTTCTAAAGGGGACTTTACGACGTAAAAATCGTTAAAAATCGTGTGACGGCCGGCACGGAATCTTGGTGCGGCGTTGTTTTAACAGGCATTCCAGCCGATGATTGGATGAAGGGAAGATCCTCTTGAGAGGCGTCATGGCACAAGGGATCACATCAAACAAAGTCTCCTTTTTCAAAATCTGGAAGGCTGCGCTGCTTTTGGGCGCCGGCTTCTGACAATCAGATCATCGGGTTCGACTCGATGATCGGTGCCGACGGTGGCTATTTGTTGATCAAACCCTTCTACCAAGGTGGAGATCGGCCGTTGCTGGTCTTCGACACAGCTACCGAAACAGCTCAACTCATCGACACCAGATTCGTGGTCGTCGATACGCAATTGCTCTACATCGAAGGATAATAACTAGAGTTGGAACTCCCCAACGTCCGGAGATATAGTCAGCTTGGCGCCGGTCAATTGCTGCACCTCTTCCGGCGTCCAACCCGGAGCAACTTCGATCAAAGTCAGTCCTTTGCCGTCGCACTCAATCACCGCCAGGTCGGTGACTATCAGGTAGACACATCCTTTACCAGTCAGGGGGAATGTGCATTCCTCAACGATCTTTGGTTCCCCGATCCGGTCGGTGTGCTCCATGGCTACGATGACCCCCGCAACCCCGGTAGCCAGGTCCATGGCACCGCCTACGTTCCCCACGCCCCGCTGAGGCAGCATCCAGTTTGCCAGATCTCCGGTGGCCGACACCTGGTGAGATCCCAGAACCGTCACGTCCACATGGCCGCCCCGAATCATGGCAAAGGCCTCCGCAGAGTCGAAGAACGACATGCCGCCAACGGGCTGTAGGTACTGGCCGCCGGCGTTGATCAGATCGATATCTTCATCCCCCTCTTCGGCGATTGGCCCACAATTGAGGATGCCGCTTTCGCTGTGGTAGAAGACGGTCCGGCCTTCGGGCACGAAGCTGGATACCAGGGTGGGGATACCGATGCCCAGGTTCACATAGGAGCCGTCGGGCAGCTCTTTGGCCACCCGCATGGCGACGATCTCCCTGGGCAAACGCTCTTTATCGGCTAACGATGTCATCGGTTGGTACCATTCTTAGAATTGGAGTCCGGTCATAGATAGGCAGAGAAATCGGGAGGCCGAAGGACTATGCGGTCAACGAATAGTCCGGGGGTGACGATCTCTTCCGGTCCAAGTTGGCCCGGCTCCACGATCTCATCTACCTCCACCACCACAATCTTGGCGGCGGTGGCCATTACTGGATTGAAGTTACGGGATGTCCCTTTATAGACCACGTTGCCCAGGGTGTCGGCCTTGTGGCCCCGGATGATGCAGTAATCGGCCCGCAGCCCGGTCTCAAGTATGTAGTCTTTACCGCCGATGTTACGGGCTTCTTTCCCTTCAGCCAGTAGGGTGCCGGCGCCGGTAGGGGTGTAGAAGGCCGCTATCCCGGCCCCGCCGCTGCGCAATCGCTCAGCCAACGTCCCCTGGGGCACAACTTCCAGCTCGGTCTCGCCACGGTTGTAGGCCTCTTCGAAGGCGCTGGGGCGGGACGCCGACGGTGAAACCGGGTAGGAAGCCGTGGCCTTGGCGACTTGGTTGTTCTCTACCAGGATACTGTGGTCGATGATGTTGGGCGCCCCGAAACCACTCACCCGGGCGACCCCCGCCGTGTTGCTGATCAACTGCAAGCCCTTAACTCCCAAGTCGCGCAGCCCTACCATCAGGTAATGGGCCATACCGCCAGGACCAGCGAAGCCATCGACGTTCACGATCGAACCTTCCGGCAGGTCCTCTAGGGCATCCACGGCGCTGGCGTAGACCTTGTCGAGCGGTTTCAACGCCGGAACTTGGAAGGTCATTTCTTTCAATTCGGAAGAGATTGTCAAGGGCGCATCAGTGATAGCGGCTATCTCTTCTGAGATCCAACCGGAAGCTAACTCAATCAGTTCCAGACCATCGGGGCCAACATTTATCACGGCAGCATCCGTGATGATTATGTCGACCAAGCCAGTCCCGTCCACCGGCAGGCTGCATGTCCCGACAATATTCGACCGCCCTCCGGGGTACCGGTGGGGCATGACGGCCACCACAGTTTTGGCGCCGTAGGCCATGTCCACGGCCGAGCCGGGGGCAAATAATCCCTCGGTGGCTTCAGTTGTCCAGTGCACAAAATCGCCGCTGGCGGCTACCTGCGACGGCTGCAAGATTGCTATATCGGTGTGTCCGCCCCGGAAGATGCCGGCTATGTCCACCACGCCGGCCCAGGCTCCACCGGTCAGCAAGGACACGGCGTTGCCTCCAGAGTCCACTGCCCCAGTGTTTCCACCCGAACTTCCAATACCTAGGGCGCCACTGTCGGCGAGAAACCATACGCCGCTGTTGCCCGGCAATTCTTTGGGCAGGTAGCAAGGTATCCCGGGTCCCAGGGCGACCACCGCACCAGAAAACAATTCCTGGGCGGCACGGCGGACCATGCTGGCGTTGTCTAACGGTATTCCGGGCATCTGAAAATAGTCTCCTGTTATTACGCGGCCAAGACCAGCCGGTCGATGAAGATTGCTTGGGTGATTACCGTCTCAGCGTCGATTCCACCCGGTTCAACCACCTGGTCAACTTCGGCCACCGTAACCGCGGCGGCCATGGCCATGATGGGGTTCCAATTGCGTCCTGTGCCCTCATAGACCATGTTGCCCAAGGTATCTGCCGACTTGGCTTTAAGCAGGGCGAAATCCGCCTTGAGGGCGAATTCAAGAACGTGTTCCTTGCTGTCGAAGGGGCGCAGTTCCTTGCCTTCGGTGAACCTGGTCCTAACGCCCGTGGGCAAGAATACGCCGCCGATACCGGCGCCGCCGGCCCTCAGACGCTCAGCCAAAATTCCCTGGGGTACAATCTCCAACTCCAGCTTGCCCGACTCCCATAATTCTTTCACCGGACCGCCAGCATCAGGATGAAATGGCATGGGCGAGACCATCTTTTTGACCTGTCCGGTGGCAACCAGCTCGGCTACTCCGAACGTGCCCCCTACGGGGAGCCATGTTCCCTGGCAGACTAAGGTTAGATCAACAGCGCCGGTCTCAGCTAGCCCGTGAAGCAGCATCTCAGGAACACCGCGACCGGCATAACCGGCGACCAACACGGATGCTCCGTCGGCGATGCCTTCCAGAACTGCTAGGGCTGAAGGGTAGACCTTGCCCTTGGCGGCGGAGTTTTGGGGAGCGCTGGTCATTGGCGGTTCTTAATTGTGACTCGTATCTATCTGATTGGGGCAAACTGGGACTTTTCAGCAGCCACGCATTATAGCGGCACGCGCTTGGATATACCACGTTATTACCTCTGGCGACGCCCACAAAAAACCCGCCCCGATGGTATCGGGGCGGGTTTTGTTTGCTGTGTGCTGTCGGGAAGGACGCTTTAGAAATCCATCCCGCCGCCCGGGGGCATGGCCGGCATGGCCGGCGTGGGCTGAGGAATCTCGCTAATCACGGACTCGGTCGTCAGCACCATGGCTGCGACGCTGGCCGCGTTCTGCAGGGCGGACCGGGTTACTTTCACCGGGTCGACGATACCACGTTCCATCATGGGACCGTATTCGCCGATGTCGGCGTCATAACCATAGTCGTCAGCCTGCTGTTTCACCTGGTTGAGGACAACTGCGCCCTC
>VFHG01000161.1 GCA_009392075.1 SAR202 cluster bacterium | reverse complement strand
AGGCCGTTGTGGCTGCCCTAATTCACCGACCGCTTTTTCACAACTGACATAGGCTGGAACCCGGGACGCCAATACTCCCTCCACAGGAATGGCCGGCTCTCGGCGCAATAAGGTGCCCTCCACGAACCGGTCGGCATAGCCAATGCCGACCACCAGCCAGTAAGGCGCCCTGATGCGGGGCGCCGATAAGCCGGTGATTCCGCTTAATATGTCGAATATTTCCTTCAAACTTACGTTCCGGTTTCCTAAGATATACCGGTCTCCGTTTCTCCCTTTTTCCAGGGCTAGGATGTGACCTTCAACAACATCGGCCACGTCCACCACATTCATTCCCGTCTTCAGGTACGCCGGGACTTTCCGGCGAAGAAAGTCCAACACCATCCTCCCCGTTGGCGTGGGTTTAACGTCCCACGGCCCCACCGGCGCGGTGGGGTTCACCACCACCAACGGCATCCCTTCCGCAGCCAAGGACAACGCCTCCTTCTCCGCTTGGAGCTTGGATCTCTTGTAATCGCCGTGGAGGGATTTGGATTCGAACGCAGTTGCCTCGTCCCCCAGCCCGCTTTTCGGCAGCCCGATGGTCCCCACCGTGCTGGTGTAGACCGTGCGGGATACCCCGGCCCCTCGTGCGGCTTTGAGCACGTTTAGCGTGCCCTCCACGTTGGTCCGTGAAACCTCTTCGGGGTTCTTAGACCAGAATGTGTAGGCGGCTGCCACATGGAAGACTGCCTCACAACCTTGGACTGCCCGGTCGATAGACTGCCGGTCCAGGATGTCGCCTTCCACTGGGACGATTCCGGTGTCTTCTATTGTTAATCGGTTGCTGCCCGGGCGGACTAGCGCTCGGACGTCGTCACCCCGCCGCCACAGTTCGCGGGCCAAATTTCCCCCAATGAACCCGGTGGCGCCGGTTACCAGTACCTTCATTTTTTAAAGTGGCGTTTGGGAAACCCGGCCCTACCCGAGATTTCCTGTGACCTTCAGGTAAGACACGCCAAAGTTGGTCAGCACGGCCTGGCATAATTGCAGTTGCCGCTTCAAGCGCAGCATGGTGGGGATACGCCAGGGCATCAACAGGATCTTGGTTACCACTTTGTAGCGCGATCTGGCCAGGCCAGGCAGATATCCCGGAAGCCTCTGACTCGCCGTGTCTAAGACAACTCTGACCGAAAGAAACGGCACCCCCGCATTTTGGGCCGCTTCGGCTGCCCGGTAGTCTTCCATGTTGACGCAATATACCTGGTATTCAGTCCGAAGGGACTCGCGCTCATGTGGTTCCGCGACCAGATGGTCAACGGTTAGCGAGCCGCCGTTGAAGATTGGCACCGAGAGTTCCAGCGCCGCCTTTTGGGCGGACTGGAGCATGTCGGCGTCAGGTCTGATGGCCTGTCCGGCGCCTTGGGACGCTCCGTTCTGTAGGGCATGCCGGTCAGCCAGCAACAGGTCTCCGGTCTCCAATTCCGGGTCAACCCCTCCGGCTACGCCAACAAGCAACACCCCATCTACCTTGGAACGCCGGGAAAGCCGGTTTTCAAGCAGGGCCGCCATGGCTTCGCCTGCCCGCTCCGGCCCAACCCCCAACACCTGAAACTCCACCTGAGAGTTGATTCCGGTGGCGTCTTCTATCTCGCGCAATTCGCGCCGGAGACCGGTCAACTCTTGCTCCATGCTCGCAACCACGATCAACATTCTTGGCTCTAGGCAGCCGTGATGCCGCCCTTATGGGCAGCTCCGGATTTGATCAAAGTGGCCCAGTCTTTGGGTGTCCTCAATGCTTCGAATATGGTGGCCGACTCGAAGCCGCAATGCATCATGCAATTGTCGCACCGCGGGTCTTTACCCACTCCATACTTCTCCCATATGTCTTCGTCAAACAGCTCACTAACGTGTTCTACATGCTCGTCAGCCAACGGGTAACAGGGTTTCCTCCATCCCATCACCGTATAGGTCGGATTGGACCAGGCGGTGCACTGGTACTCCCGTTCGCCTTTAAGGAAATTCAAGTAGAGGGGGTTGTTGTAGAAATTTGCGCCTTTAGTGTTCTCTGGCGACAGGAGTTCCTGGAAAAGCGCATGTGACTCCTGCCGGGTTAGGAACATTTCTTGGTCTGGAGCGTCTTCAAAGTCGAAGCCCGGAGAGATCATCGACCCCTCGATCCCCATGTCGGACACCAAACGGAACATCTCAGTAAGGTCTTCAACGTCGCTGGTTCGGAACACGGTAGAGTTCGTGCAGACCCGGTAGCCTCGGTCCAGGGCCGACTGTATCGCGTCGACAGCCTTTTTGAAGACGCCAGCCCGGTCCACGGACTCATCGTGCTTCGCTTCCATGCCGTCCAGATGGACCACCCAACACAGATACTTGGACGGCGGTACCTTGTCCATCACCCGGTCGAGTAATAGGCCGTTGGTGCAGCAATAGACGAAGTACTTTTCTGCGACCAAGGTATTGATGATCTGGTCGATTCTCGGGTGTATGGTTGGTTCTCCCCCGGCGATGGACACGATAGGCGCGCCGGACTCTCGGACAGCCGCAAGGGCTTCCTCCACCGGCATCATCTTGTCCAAGACCGGTTTGTATTCACGGATGCGCCCACAGCCGATACAGGCCAGGTTGCACATCTCCAAGGGCTCAAGCATAGTCACCAGCGGGAACTTCTTTCTGCCTTTAATCTTGTTCTTCAGTAGGTAGCTGGCCAGTCGGGTGGATAGCTCTAAAGGTCTTTTGGCCCGTTTTTTGTTTATCGTCGTCATATCGGTAATACCTTATTGGTCAGCGGATTCCAAATTTGGTCGAGTTCGTTCACCCACAGGTGACAAGAAAGATTAATATTCTCTTCGGGCAAGAAAATCAACTAGATCCGCAGCTTCGGATTGAGCCCATTTCGGCAGCGATACGGGCTTCAGTGCCTCCAAAGCCCGGGCTGCGGCGGCTTCGGTGACTCTTTGTGCATTTTCCTGCGAGCCGACTTCGTCCAGCACGGCTAATACCCGCTGCACGTCGTCTTCCTCCAGTTCCTCCTGCCCATAAATCCGTAAAAGGTCTTCCATCGCGCGCCCGCTGGCCCGCTCCAAAGCGAATACCACCGGATAGGACTTCTTCCGGCGGCGTATATCGCTGTCGGTGGCTTTGCCTAAAGTCGCCTGGTCGCCCCAGATGCCGAGATAATCGTCTCTTACCTGAAAAGCCTGGCCCAAGTGTTCGCCGAATTCGGCAAAAGCCTTCACGGTCTCTGCATCCTCGGTTGCCAGCAGCGCGCCAATCTCCAATCCGGCGCGGATCAACGCTCCGGTTTTACATGCGATCATGTAGAGGTATTCGTCTGATTTGATGTCTGTCCGGGACTCGAAATTCAGGTCCATGCATTGACCCTGAATCATTTCCAAATAGCTCTTGGTCAAGATTCCGGAGACCTGCAAGACTGTTGCTGGGTTTACGTTTTGCCCGGCAACGTCCAATAGCGCCAGGTCGCCGGTGCATTGCATGGCATTACCCGACCAAAGGGCTTTCGGGATTCCCCAGAGATGCCACACCGTGGGCTGGTGACGCCGTTCCACATCCTGGTCCTGAATATCGTCGTGGATCAACGAGAAATTGTGGATCAATTCAAGGGCGGCCGCCGCTGGCAGGGCCTTGGAATAATCGTCGGAAAGGGCGTCGCAGGCAAAGAGGCAAAGAGTTGGGCGGAGGGCTTTGCCTTGGGTGACCGATGTATCCATCGGCTCGCCCTGCTGGTCGACCCAGCCTAGGTGATACCGGAGCAGCCGGTAGGGCTCATTGTTTGGGACGTTACGATTCCCGGCGTCAGGCACAACCCGATAGAGCTCCTTTTCCACAGAGTTTTTATATCTGGAGAACATACCGGGAAGCTTTGTCCCCAGGTCCGGTCTCCTGTGTGATTGCTGATCGCCGTCGTTTTCGACCATACTCTCTTCTCTATGGAGAAAAGGTGGGCCGCAAGCTGGCGGCCCAAGATATTTCAGACGACGCCTAAGTAGGCGTGGAATCGAGTACATCGGCATTCGATGGATGTTGATGGTTGAAATGCTAGCAAAGCATTTTGGATCATGTCAAGAAAAATCGCCCGCTAATGGAGCACGTAACCGGCACTATTGATATATGATAGATGTTTACGTCGGATCTGTGGCTGTGCGAATCAGACAGGAATTGATACAATTCTTGCGTCATTATTGATTTCGGCCAGGGCTGAGCCGTCCAGAAATGGGCCTGCTACGCAAAAACGACTCCCAATAGATTGCTCGACCGGTAATAGTTGGCCCAGAATGCTCGATTTTGCGGTTGTAGATCAGGCACACATTAGCTTCGACAACATCTAGCGCAAAATCATTTGACACTGCTTCCACATTAGTTTATATTTCTTCCTTGTAATCAATGTTACATAAGGGGTACTTCGAGCCTGGGGTCAACCCATGCCCGGTGTGCCTCATTCATGTAGCCGCAAATTAGGGGTGGAATACCGCCCAAAGTCCAATCTAATCCACATCCCCTAGGAGGAGCACATGGCTGAACAGGATATTGCCTTGATGGCCCACCTCTTGCGCCGCGCCGGTTTCGGGGCGAGCCGCGATGAGATCGAAGCTAAGGCATCCCAAGGTTATGACAGCGTAGTCCAAGAATTGCTCAACCCCGAGACCCAAGAGGCCGTCGAGGAAGACCTGCTTATTCGCTATAACCCCTCGTACTACGAAGCTGCCGCGATCGAAAACAACGTGCAGCAATGGGTCTGGCGCATGATCAACAGCCCCCGCCAGCTACAAGAGAAAGTAGCGCTTTTCTGGCATATGATCTTCTGTGCCGGTCACAGCAAGATTGACAGCGGTCAAGAGATGGGACTGATGGTCGATATATTCCGCCAAGACGGAATGGGCAAATTCGACGATCTTCTGTTCAAGCTCTCCACCAACCCCGGCATGATGTACTACCTGGACAATACCGAGAGCCACAAGGCCAACCTGAACGAGAACTATGGCCGTGAGCTTTTGGAGCTCTTCTCCCTGGGTGTTGGAATGGACGAAGGCTTCAACTACAGCGAAGATGACGTCAAAGTTTGTGCCAGGGCATTCACGGGTTGGAACGTCGCCCCGTCCTATCCTCCGTTCCCCCACGGCCGCAGCCCCTGGGAATTCCGGTTCGATCCGGGTGACCACGACTACTCTGAGAAAACTTTCCTGGGCGAAACCGGTAACTGGGATGGCAGCGATATTATCGAGATTGTCTGCCGGCAGCCCGCCACTGCCCGGTTCCTCGCCCGGCACCTGTACAACTACTTCGTCGCTGACGAGCCCCAGATTCCGGCATGGCGGCTGACACCGCCCCGCGATCAGGCGGCCATCGAAGCCATGGAGAAGGCCTATTGGGATTCCGACCACTCCGTTAAGGCGATGTTGGAAGTGCTGTTCACATCCGACTTCTTCAAAGACGAAGCGGTCCGGTATGCCAAGGTCAAGAACCCCACTGAAATGGTTGTTAGCCTCCTCCGCATGACCGGCGAGTTCAAGGGTTACAAGCCCGGCTTGTTCGAGCTTTCCCAAGAGCCTAAATATATGGGCATGGATATCATGAATCCGCCCACCGTTGAGGGTTGGCACACAGGCCGCGAATGGATCGACAGCGGCACGTTGGTTGAGCGCATCAACTTCGCTTCAGACATCTTGGGCAACACCGAGTTGGACGGCGTCCGCATTCTTGTTGACCGACTGATGGGCCTGGGCGATAAGATCAGCCCGGAGCAGTTCGTTAATGGCTGCCTGGATCTGACCGGTCCTGTGGTCGTAACCGACGACACCATGGGACAATTGATCTCCCACGCATCCAAAGAAGGCGATCTGACGCACGGAACGGATGTCGAACAGTCCGAGTTCACTCGACGTTCCGGTGAAATGTTCCAGATGATTGCCGCCACCGCCGAATTCCAGTTCGAGTAAGTCCTTGCCCGTCCCGTAGAGGTAAGCTGACTAACCTTTGAGATATCAAAACACATAAGGAGAAATCATGGTTCAGACCAAGAAAGATCCCGTCCTGGCCGTACTATCCCTGTCCGGCGGAAATGACGGCTTAAACTGCGTCATCCCTCGCAATAACGGCTTCTACCGGGACTTCCGTCCCACCCTAGCGGTTCCCGAAGACCAGATCATTCCTATCAATGACGAGCTGGGCTTCCACCCGACCATGGGTCCGCTGAAGAAATACTGGGACGAAGGCAAACTGGCCATATTCGTTGGCATCGGATACCCCACTCCCAGCTACTCCCATTTCCGTTCCATGGACATCTGGCACACCTGTGAGCCGGAAATCATCGGGACCGAAGGCTGGTTGGGCCGGGCCACCAAACAGTTGGACCCGAACTCTGAGAACGTACTGACGGCCGTTAACTTTGGCCGCGGCCTTCCCCGAGCCTTGGTCATGGACGGCGTTCCGGTAGCCTCCGTAGGCAACCTAGAGACCTATGGTCTATTGACAGGTATCGAGGGCGAGAACCAGCGGAACGACGCGCTTGACGTGTTCGGCCGCATGTACTCCC
>VFHG01000160.1 GCA_009392075.1 SAR202 cluster bacterium | reverse complement strand
CCCCTCCGGTGTAAGAACGCGCCCAATCTGCGCCTAAACAACGCAGCGTCCTGCTCCGGAAACTTGGCCGCATATTTGGAACCGGCTTTGTAGGCGTTTGCCGAGGAATCGAAGCCCGAAAGGGCTTCCCGTATCACCTCACGGTCCACCCCCAGTCTTTGCAGTTCCTGTCTAATCACCGCTGGCCCCCGTGGCCGGAACTTTTCCCGCTGCTCTCGCCATCCCCTGGCGAATTCCGCGTCGTTCAACAGGCCCTGGCGGCGCAGGTCAGACAGCGTCCGGTCGATCACATCCTCAGTGTATTTGCCTTTCAGACGTCGTTCGACCTCTTTCTCCGACCGGGACCGGTATGTTAACAAGCGTAGGGCTGCGTTCTTGGCCTTCTGGTAGGAGGAATCGGGGTCTTTGGCCGCATTTTGTTTTCCAGCCATCGGTAGATACTCCGGGTGAACTGAGGTGGCGAAAAGAGTGTTCAAGTGGGCAATAAAAACGGCCGTGTTGGAAATCATGGAACCGTCACTCCAACCGGCCGTTTTATGCGTGTCTGCTAGCCGAAACTACTCGTTGTCGTCGGGCTCCAGGATGGTGTTGCCCGAGAGGATGTCGGCGACCGAGTCTGTTGTATTGGAAGAGTTTCCGTAGGCCGAAGCCTCGCTCGAGGATACCTGGTTGTCTGGCGCTGAGTTTTCGAGCGGACCGCGGAGGCGGCCTTCCACGGAGGCGGCGATTTCGGGGTGCTGGATCAGGAACTCCTTGGAATTCTCCCGGCCCTGACCCAATTTGGTCTCGCCGTAGGAATAGAAGGCGCCGGACTTCTTGATGATGCCCTGTTCGACGCCGATCTCTAGGATGTCGCCCATCTTGCTGATCCCTAGGTTGAACATGATGTCGAACTCGGCGACCCGAAAGGGCGCGGCGACCTTATTCTTCACAACGCGGGCCCGGACACGGTTGCCGATGACCTCAGCCCCCTGCTTGATGGACTCCACCCGGCGCAGGTCGATGCGGACTGAGCTATAGAACTTGAGGGCTCGTCCACCGGGAGTGACCTCTGGGCTGCCGTAGGTGACCCCGATCTTCTCCCGAAGTTGGTTGATGAAGATTACGGCGGTCTTGGACCGGTGAATGGTGCTGGTCAGTTTGCGCAGGGCCTGGGACATGAGCCGGGCCTGCAATCCCACATGGGTGTCTCCCATGTCGCCTTCGATCTCTGCTTGGGGCACCAGGGCTGCTACGCTGTCCAGGACCACCGCATCCACCGCTCCGCTGCGGACCAGTTGCTCGGTGATGTCCAACGCCTGCTCTGCGCTGTCTGGCTGGGCGATCAAGAGATCGTCTAACTTGAGGCCGCAACTCGCGGCGTAGGTGGGATCAAGGGCGTGCTCAACGTCGATGTAAGCCGCGATTCCGCCCAGCTTCTGAGTCTCGGCCATGATATGGATGGCTAGAGTCGATTTCCCTGCGGATTCCGCGCCGAAGACCTCGGTGACCCGTCCGCGGGGTATTCCGCCGATGCCCAATGCGATGTCTAGGGCCAGAGAACCTGTGGGGATGCACTCGGTGGCGAGGGAGTCGTATATCTCGCCAAGGCGCATCACGGCGCCCTTCCCATGGTCTTTCTCGATCTGTCCGAGTGCCGTGTCCAGGGCCTCGCGCCTGATTTTGTTTGTCTTGTCTGTTTTATCTGTACTCGTCATCCTCACCCATCCTTAAATCCAACATCGCGCGCCAATCGTCAATCGCTGGCGCCGGTCGTTTAGCCCGAAGCTTGGTCAGTTATTGGGTCAGCTTCCGCTGGTCCAATCTCGGGCGCATCCTAACATCACCCCCCGCTACCCAACAAGAAGAAAATGTCAGTACAAATGTTCGATTATTAATAAATTAAAAAATATTGAGGCCAACCAGCCCCGTTTAAAAGTCTCAAGCGCCGCCCTTGAAACCGATGGTTACGACTCCGTTCTCGACGATGACTGGTGTAACCCGCTCTCCGTCGGTCAGTTCCAACAAAGCAGGAATCTGGTCGGCCTGCTTTGATAGGTCAATCTCGGTGTACTCCACCTTGCGCTGTCGATAGTCCATCTTGGCGGCAGAGGAATAGGCGCAGTCTGGGTGGGTATAGATGATTGTGCTTGCTTGGGCCACGTTTGACTCCTGATGGTTCCTGGTTTAAAGAGTTAAGCGGGAGATACCCGACATAACCTGTGAATGGTAGTAATTGTACGGCTGGCCTGCAAATTCTTCAACGAGCAGGGAGGCTTATGAAGGCGGTTCTACTGGATAGATGCAACGGAGTGGTATGCTGTAGGCACATATTTGGCAGACCGCGCTTGCGGCTGGACCCACCCACCCCAGGAAATTTTCTACCTTGACTGACCACGCCCAAAATGGAGGCCACTCAAACAGCTTGGCGGCCTTGTCCGCGTTGCTGGAGCAATACGCCACAGGCACCGGCAGGATAAATCCCAGGCCCAGAGGCGCCCGGCTGAGCGAGGAGATTCGGGCTACTCTGGAAGATGCGGTCGCCGCGCTTGAAAACACCTACGGTGAACTTGTTTCCCCTGGGGAATTGCTCGTCTTTGGCAACGGTTGTTATGCCATTGGGCGGCACGCCGATGCCTCTGAGGCCTATCTGTCCATCCTGGCGGACGAGCCGTCCAACGCCAACGCTCGGTTCAATCTGGGTTTGGCTTACCTGCGCCTGAGAAGTCCGCAAGACGCCGTCCGGGAGTTCACCGACTTGCTGGTCCAGCAACCTCTGCTTGCCGAAGCTTTTTACCAACGGGGCAATGGGAATGACGACCTGGGCCAAACAGACAGGGCTATAGCAGACTACGAACGGGCCATCGAGCTGGAGCCGGAGTACGTGCATGCCATGTTCAACCGGGGGATTTTGCTGGCCCAAACCGGACGCCATCAGGAGGCTGTGGCCCAGTTCGATAAGGTGAACGCCATCCGCCCAGACATTTCCAACAACCACCTGAATTGTGGCGCCTCACTGGACGAATTGGGACGGCACGACGAGGCGATTAGCGCCTACACCAAGGCGACCGAACTGAACCCAGAGAACTCCTTAGCCTTGTTCAATCGTGCTCGGACGAACTACTACCTGGGGAATCTTGAGAGCGCTTTGACCGATTATTCTGCTGTGATTCAACTCACCCCGGAAGACGCCGAGGCATTTAATAACCGGGGATTGATATACGACGCCCTTAAAGACTACGAAAGCGCCGTGGCGGACTTCGATTCCGCGCTGGAACTGCGGCCCTTATTCGCAGAGGCCCACAGCAACCGAGGCGCTGTCTTGGAGATCATGGGAGACTTGGATGGGGCGCTGGTGGAATACAATCACTCTCTGGAGTCGGACCCGGAACTGGCGTCAGCACATTACAATGCCGCCCGGCTGTACTCACGGACCGGAGACGTCGCCGCCTGCCTGAAGCACCTTGACCGGGTGTTGGAGATAGCTCCTCAGTTGGCCGAAGACGCCGCCAATGACGAGCATCTGGGTTGGGCTTTAGAGATGAAGAACCTGCGCCGCGATATGGAATTGGAAGATGGCAGTCAGGAAGAGAACTAACCCTCTGGGCTAGCGACGGCTTGAGGAAGCGGGTCCAAGGTCGGCATCGGGGTCTGCTACGACTATGTCGCCGTCTTCCGATCTGTCATCATCTTCAATGTCGCGATAGACTGGGTGCGACACAACGGATAGCCGCCGCCGTCGGGTGAACATGCTCCGCAACAGGACCAGCGACGCCAAGATAACCAGGCCTGTAACGATGTCGCGTTCCATCTGATAGTACTGGCTGATTGCCAGCATCACCATGAAACAGACTGATATCCCCCAGGTGGACCGGATTGGGGAATGTCGCATCAGAACGATGGTTGCCACGCCCGCCGCCATTCCCAGCACCGCCAATGCCGGCATCAGGGCCAGTGTTACGCCAATGAGGGGGGCCATGCCGTCGCCGCCCCTGAACCCGGTGAATACCGATTTCCAGTGGCCCATCACTGCGGCCCCGCCGGCCACCAAGATCAGGGCCGGAGGAACGGCAAAGTACCAGGCAGCGAATACCGCTGCCGCGCCCTTGGCCACGTCTCCAACCAAGACCAGAACACCGGTGCGGTGTCCCACGTTGAAGAACACGTTTGCAGTGCCGGCCAAGGTGCTGCCGGTGGTGAAGACATCGATCCCCCGGATTCGTGAGGCGATGTGGGCGAATGGCAGAGCGCCTAGCAGATAACCGGCGGCCACAGCCAGCACCATATTTTGAACCATTTGTAGGTCTTCTATCATGGTCTGCCTATGGCTTGATGGAGCGTCCGGCTGGAAGAGTTCGGGCCGAAGTTGATGGAATCATAAGGGGTAGTTCCAATGGTTCGCCGTGGTTCCCGTTGTTTCTAATTACAATCATATACCAACCAACGGGATGGAGATAGGCAATCGGTGCCACGGCAGCCGTCGAGGGTGGGTTAACCCTGCTTTTCCCCTACGAACAGCCAATAACCCAACTCCCCACTGGTCACCATCTCTCTGATCTTGGCTATCAGTTCGGGAGACAGCTCAAGTCGTCCATCACCGGCGGGAACGCCGCTGACCCTTTGAAACGCCAGGAACGCTGCCAGTTTTCCTTCTACCTCGTCCAATATCTTGATGATTTCGGTGGAGACGTCCAGGCGTGTTGTGACGCTAAACCCGCCTTCTTCCAACAGTTCGACATAGCCGTCGGCCGTGAGTGCATCGGTCATGCAGAGGACCTGACCCGGATTACCCTCCAGTTCCGCCGGCAAGGCGCCGGGCTCGATGGTGACTCCGCTAAGGCCGAATTTGCCGCCGGGTCGGAGCAACCGGGTAGTCTCGGCGACGGCCTGGGCCTTGTTGATGAACAGACTCATGGAGCACTCGCACACCACTGCATCGAACACGCCCGAGCGGAGTGGCCGGCGTTCGGCATCCCCTCGCACAAAGTGGGCTCGGCCGGATCCGGAAGAGGCGTCATGGGTGTGACGCACGGCTCCAGCGCCGAATTCGACCCCCAGTACGTTGCACTTGAACACCCGCCCCAACGCTTGAGTGCTCTCGCCGCGGGCGCTGGCCCGATCAGCCACCAAGTCGCCGGTTTCTAGCCCCATGAGGCGGCCCAGTTTGTTGGTCAAGCCCAGCCCTCCGGGATGGAGGGTGTCGCCCATGATCAGCTTGGCCATGTCCGACTGATAGAGGTCGACGCAACAGGCTTTAGCTACCGCTCGCTTCGCTCAACAATCCTCGGTCTACTCCTAGTCGTCCGCCGGCTGGAGGGCCAGTCTATTGGTTTTTTCAGCGAACGCTATCTTCTTTTGCGCGTTGTCCAGCTTCTGCTCCGAGGCCAGTTGGTCGCGGATCTCCTCCCGGTACCCCACTGAATTGTAGGCGCAGAAGGGGATGATCCGGCCGTCGGGCACCGTTTGCGCATTAAGACTTTGGTTTCTTTGATGATGATCTGCGCATCGATTACCGTTTTGCACTCGGGACAGATGCTGCGGGTTAATTCATGGAAGATGTAGTCGGCGTCCTGTTTGACCCTGACCTTGCCTTTGTCTGCGGGTTTGACCAAGTGGCCTCCTTCTACTTGTGGTTAACCAAGCGTTGAAGCCTCCGGTACAGGTGGCCTCTAGTATAATTCAGATGCGTTCCACAATCGTACGATTCGAGGTGTTGTCGCGGATTCCGGCAACGCGAGATTATTTCTAAAGGTGGTTGAATGACTACTGAAGCAGCTCTGTCCGGAATAGTGGTGCTGGACCTGACGCAAATCATGGCCGGGCCTTTCTGCACCATGGTGCTGGCCGATATGGGGGCTAACGTGATCAAGGTCGAGAAACCCAACGGAGGTGACGACAACCGTCGCATGGGCCCGCCCTTTATCAAGGACTGGTCGGCCGGGTTCCTAGCCCTGAACCGCAACAAACGGAGCCTGGTCTTGGACCTCCGGAGCGAGAGCGGGCAGGCCGTGTTCAAGCGTTTGGTGGCGGATGTTGATGTTGTGGTGGAGAATTTTCGGCCCGGCGTTATGGGCCGGCTGGGCTTGGGTTACGAAACTTTAGCCGAGATCAAGCCGACTCTTGTCTATTGCTCGGTGTCCGGATTCGGCAACACCGGTCCGGACGCCGCCAAGGGCGGGTTCGACCTAGTGGCCCAAGGTGTGAGCGGGCTGATGAGCATCACCGGCCACCCAGAGATGCCACCGGCCAAGGTCGGCGTGCCCATCACCGACATCTCAGCCGGGCTGCTGGCGGCCAACGGTATCCTCTGCGCCTACATCCACGCCCTGAAGACGGGGCAGGGGCAGCAGGTGGATACCTCGCTCATGGAGGCTGGGATTGCTTATACCGTATGGGAGTCCTCGGTCTATTTCTCCGATGGCGAGATTCCCGGCCCATTGGGCTCGGCCCACCGGGTCTCGGCCCCCTACCAGGCCCTGCGCACATCGGATGGGTATCTAAATATCGGCGCTGCTACCCAGCCTACCTGGGAGCAGTTATGCCGTGCCATCGGCCTTGAGGTCCTGATTGAAGACCCGCGGTTCTTGATGCCCGGCGACCGCAAGGCACGTCAGGATGAACTTGCCGCGTTGCTTGAAGAGACTTTCGCCACCGACACCACTGCCAACTGGCTCAAGATGCTGGAGGAAGCGGGCGTTGTGGCGGGGCCGATCTACAACATGGAACAGGTCTACAAAGATCCCCAAGTTCTGGCCCGTAAGATGCTGGTGGACCTGGAAGACTCGGACCTCGGCACCATACATAACATCGGCATCCCAGTGAAACTCTCAGCCACCCCCGGCCAGATACGCACCCGCGCCCCCATGCTAGGCGAACACAGCGCCGAAGTCCTGCTGGAGCGAGGCTTCAACAAAGCAGAGGTCGTCGAATTGGTGGAGGCGGGAACGGTGGTTGAGAACCTGGGGCCGGGGACTAGAAGCTAAAAATCTTGTATCTCCCCAGTGACGAAGTTCAAGGGTGGCCCACCGATGAACATTGCGTCTTTGCCCCGCGCGTTAAAATGCCTCAGACACTTTCTAATTTGAGCCTCAATTGATGGTTTGCTGTTAGCTACGTAGAATCGATGGTAGCCGAAACTTATCCCTGGATATCCTTTCTGAGGATTAATAAACAGTTTGCTAGGGTCCGTAAAATCGGCAAGCCTAGTTTGATTACCCGGAGCGATTGTTGGCAGCATCAATCCGTATATTTTGTGGAGGAAGCCTGATTCCTCAAGATCATCATCTGTATCAACCAACAATATTGCTAGGTCAGGAGCTAATTCAACTCCTCGCTGGAGAAAGTGTTTGATTTTCGTATTTTCAATTTCCTCTGGTTAGGAAGACTTCGTTTCTACATATAAGAGTGTCGGCGGAAGCCATGCCAAAACGTCAAAATCTCCGTAGGGGACTTCTGCCAGTTTGACCGACCAAGCTGCGCTTCCATCGAATTTCGTCGTACATGCATAGACAACGTACCATTCGAGCGTCGGACCGATATTGTCTATCGACCGAATCAACCTAACTTTACGATCTGAGATTTCGATTACGTTAAGAACCTTGAGAAGATCAAGGTAATCGCAAGTTTCCTCGCCCGAGATCTTTTCTAGATCTGAAATCAAAGCACCTTTCGGATTGGAAGTTATGTGGCGAGATAGCTTCCGAAACGATTTCTTCCCGAAAATCGCTCGTGAGGTTACAAGTTTAAAATTACTAACCTGGTTACATAATTCAAACGGTATGAATAGTTGACGGTTATCCCCTTCAGCATCTACCTCAAAGCCACGGCATCTCAGTACTGAAACGACTGAGTCCAACTTCATGTTGACCATTGAATCCCCACCCAAAGGGGGATTGCCCTAGATGGGAGACAAAAGTGTAGAATCTTCCAAATTGCCAGATGCCCTTCTATTGCCCACAATGTGGCCCGCCTAGCCCACCGTCCGCCAGGGATGCCCATCGGTAGTCTTGAGGAATTCTTCTACTAACAAGGGGCTTGAGACGATTACGCTAGGGGTGAAGAGGGCGCCTCCTTTTCCTTGGCGGTCCACCACTTTCGCGCCGGCTTCTTGGGCTAGGACTAGGCCGGCGGCCAGGTCCCAGGGCATCAGCGAGTGGTGGAAGTACAGGTCGACGCGGCCTGCCGCGGCGTAGGCCAGTCCCAGGCCCGACGAACCCATGAACCGGACGCTGTACATGCCCGGCCACAGAGAACGGATCAAGTCCAGGGCGAACCCGGCTTTCTCATCGACGTAACCAAGGTCGCAGCAAAGCAGGCTGCGGCTGAGTTCGGGGGTCTCGGAAGCATGGATCTGAGTGCCGTTGAGAAAGGCCCCCTGGCCCTCTATGGCCGTGAACATCTCCTCACGAACCGGGTCATAGGTCAGACCGGCAACTATATGGTCGTCCTTAGCCAGGGCGATGATGGTGCAGAAGTGAGGAATGCCGTGGGCGTAGTTCCGGGTGCCGTCCAGGGGATCGACCACCCACTTGTAGGGCGAGTCGCCGTCCACCGGCTTGGACTCCTCGGCCAGGACGCTGAATTCGGGGAACTCGCCGATCAGCAGGTCCAAGATTGTCTTCTCGGCGGCTAGGTCAACGTCGGTCACGATGTCCGAGCGGCCCTTGAAATGGACCTCATGCTCCGAATGAAACCGGTCTCGCAGGATCGCACCGGCAGCCCGCGCGGCCTCAAGAGCAACATCCATGGCATCGCGGCCATTCTTAGATATAGGCAATTCGTCAGGCATAAAAATCCTACTAGTTAAAGTAAAAGAAACCGATAGAATGCTGAGAGCTGATCGCTGAAAGCTGTCAGCTGGTAGCCGTCAGGCTACCCAAGCCCCATCTTGTCGTAGACTTCAGCGATGGTCTCCTTGGCGATGGCCCTGGCCTTCTTGCCGCCCTCGTGGAGTATCTCTTGGACGTAGCCGTGCCGGGCTTTGATATCCTCGCGCCGTTCCCGCAGGTCCTTGAGATAGTCGTTGATGCTATCGGCTAAATGACGTTTGCAGTCGACACAGCCCCTGGTGGCGGTGGTGCACTCGTTGTAGACCGTGCTGGTTGTCTCGGCGCCACTGAAGATCTTATGTAGAGAATAGATATTGCAGACCTCCGGGCGGCCTGGGTCGTCCCGGCGCAGCCGCTGCGGGTCGGTGAAGGCGGTCAAGACGCGCTTGGTGGTCTCTTCGGGCGTGGCGGCAAGTTCAAGATGATTGTCCATGGTCTTGGACATCTTGTGCTGACCGTCCAGACCCAAGATCAACGGCGCCTCGGTTAGCTTGGCCTGAGGCTCAGGGAAAGTCTCACCGAACATGTTGTTGAACCGGCGCACAATCTCTCTGGAAAGTTCTATGTGGGGCACCTGGTCCTGCCCCACCGGGATAGTGTCAGCCTTGTAGAGGATGATGTCGGCGGTCTGGAGCACCGGATAGCCCACCAGCCCGTAATTCACCGTCTCTTCGGTCTCGCGCATCTGCCGTACCTTGTCCTTGAACGTGGGCACCCGAGTCAGCCATCCGAGGGGTGTGACCATGCTGAGGAGCGTGTGCAGGGTCATGACCTCGGGGACGTGGGACTGTACGAAGATGATGCTCTTCTCAGGGTCGATGCCCGCCGCCAGCCAGTCCAATATCATGTCTTCGATGTTGGGCTTGATCTCTTTGACCTCTTCGCCGGACTCTAAAGTGGTCAGGGCATGGATGTCCACGGCGCAGTAGATGCAACTGTAGTCTTCCTGGAGGGTGACCCAGTTCTGCAGGGCCCCCATGTAGTTGCCCAGATGGAGCAACCCGGTGGGCCGCATGCCGGAGAAGATCACGCCTTTGTGGCTGAGGTTAGTTGATTGGGTCATGGCACCGTTTTACATATTAATTTGGCGAATTTCACGCCTGAGAGGACTCTAAAAGTCTAGCATAGGGGCGTAGCAGCGGCAAGGAGAGCTGACGTAGCAGCGGGTTGTCACTCCGGCCACTTAAAGTGCTTTGAGATCAGGCTGTAGAAGCCCCAGCCGAAATCACGAGCGTGAATCCCTCCGTAGGAAACCCAGCGGTCAAGTTCGGCACGGGCTGCTGGGTGCATGGCCGCGGCGGGCTGAAGGGTTGGCAAGACATCTTCGTTCTCACACTCATAAATGGCCAGGTATTTGGGGGCAGAATTAAACCCAGCCAACGCTGGGTGTTCCAACACACGGAAACGGCATGCCATCACGTAGCCGGGAATCTTCAACAAGTTGGGGACGTGGGATTCGGTATACCAGTTGTCCCACTCAGTTTCGTGCTCCGGGTCTACGCCGGCCGTTATGATACTAAGAGGCCGGTCCGACTCCAGCAGGGGCGCTCTGAGCGGAGACCCATTTATCTGCTCGTAGACATTGGCAACATGGCCGGACATGCCATCTAGTTGGCTGAAAGCGGCCAACTGGAT
>VFHG01000159.1 GCA_009392075.1 SAR202 cluster bacterium | reverse complement strand
CTCAAGCCCAACATCATGAAAACCCTGATGGCCCACGTGGGCCCAGTGATGTTCGACGAGTATGGGGTGTCCCGTGCCGAGCGTGATATGGTGGCGGCAGTGGTATCGGCGACCAACAAATGCCAATATTGAACCCTCGCCCACGCACAGGCCATCCGTGGTGAGGACCCCGAGTTGGAACTAGCCGAATTTCTGACCACCACCCCCTCAGGCGTAACACAGCACTGGGTGGATGAGCTTCGCAGCGTTGGCTGGGAAGACCAAGCGGACAAGCTGTCGTTGAAGGACGATATGGCGCCAAAGGTCTTCGGGAAGATAGCCCCCACACCCAAAGCTCCGGTCGCCTAGACGCCCGCATATATTCAAGACTCGCGACAGCTGATCCAGCCGGCGGCCCTTTCTGCTATCACGATTGCTGTGGCGTTGGTGTTGGCGCGCACAACGTTGGGGCAGACCGAGAGGTCAACCACCCGCAGGTTCTGCAATCCCAGCACGCGGCAGTACTGGTCGACCACGGCCATGGGGTCGGAATCCGGACCCATTTTGCAGGTGCCCGAGGTGTGTTGCGTGGTGGCCACGTTCTGCCTCAGCCAGGCGTCCATCGCATCGTCAGTGGCCACATCGTCGTCAGTGGGCGACAGCCGGCGCTCAATCAGCGGGCCGAAAGAAGGGTGCTCCAGGAATTTCAAGGATAGCTGGATGGCCTCCCGCATTCGTTGCCGGTCCCATTCACTCTCGAAATAGCGGAAATTTAGGTTCGGTGGGTCGCTGGGATCGGCCGAGTTCAGAGTCAATTCTCCGGCGCTATCGGCCAGCTTCAAGATGCAGGTGATCCTCATTCCCTGAGGACGGTCTGGGCTGCGGCCCTGCAGCGGGTCGCCGGCCCGCAGTCCGGTGAACGAGGAAGGGAAGAGCTGCATATCGTTGCGTGTGTCCGAGCCCTCGGCGGTATAGCGCAGGCCGCTCTGGATCCGGGGCTCCACGGTGGCCAGTTTGACGCCGTCTTTAGGTTCAAGCTCAACGTTGATCAACGGGTGGTCGCGCAGGTTCTGGCCGACGCCCGGCAAATCATAAACCACCGGAATACCCAACTCACCCAGGTGGGCGGCGGGACCGACGCCTGAAAGAAGTAACAACTGGGGAGTGGCGATGCCTCCTGCGCAGAGGATGATCTCAGAACCCTCTACAGTGAATTTTTCGCCACCGCTCTCTACTTCCACGCCTATGGCACGGTCTCCGTCGAACACAACCCGGTGTGCCAGGACATTGGCTTTGACGGTCAGGTTTAGCCTGTGACGGTTGGGGTTCAGGTAGGACAGCGCCGCGCTCATCCGGATGCCGCCAGGGTTGTTCATGGGCAACGCGCCCGTCCCGGTTGAATCGGGGTTGTTCATGTCCGGGTCTTCCGGGAACCCAGCTGCGACGGACGCCTGATGGAAAGCCTCGTTCACCGGCATGAATTCTTCTCTGGGCAAACGCCAGACCGGGATGGGCCCGTCTGTCCCGTGGAAGTCGTCTCGCACGTTCAGATCGGTCTCAAGCTTGCGGAAGAAGGGCAGCAGGCTGACGTAGCTCCACTGGTCGTTGCCCTCGGCAGCCCAATCGTCGTAGTCCTCAGGCACGCCGCGGAGGAATACCTGGCCGTTTACCGAGCCTGATCCGCCGATAACCTTACCCCGGGCCACCTGCATGGGCACACTCTGTTCCGGCGTCCCCTGGCCACGGTAGGCCCAGTTGAACGGTGAGTCGATGTCGGTGGCTTCCTGGCGATGGCCCAGCTTCAACGCGTCGGGTAGTTGATCTATGTCTGGGTAATCAGGGCCGGCTTCTAAGAGCAATACCGACCGGTTGGGGTCTTCGCTCAGGCGGGTGGCCAGAGTGCAGCCGGCCGAGCCTCCGCCCACGATCACAACGTCGTATTTCATCTTTCCTCGTGTCTAACGATTAATCTACCGGGCAGAAATGGCGGCTTGGGCCAGCAGTTTGGTTGTGCGCTCCAGTGAGGCTGCACGGTCGCCCCCGGCGACGATGGGCGAAGCCAGGATCTCGGTTGCGCCCATGTCCAACAATTCTTGAATCTTTTGGGCGGCGGTCTCTTCGTCGCCCAGGATGGCCACGCCCTCAATCATGGCGTCACTCCATTTGCCCTCTTTGGCCTCAGGGTAACCGGCGGCGATCAGCATGTTTTGGTAGTAGGGCAGACCGGGGTGGCCGAACTGCTCCCGCATGGCAGCCCTAACCTCGTCCAGGTTGTCGTGTACGCAGATGGGGACATGGGCGATGAGCGGCGGGACCGGCCGGCCCGCCTCATCGGCCCCCTTCTTCATGGCCGGGATGGCCACATCCCTTAGGTAGGTCCCGGGACAGATCCAGCTGATGGCGCCGTCAGCCTCCGCCCCGCATAGCTCGAAGGAGCCTTTCCGGAGCGCCGAGCCCATGACCTGGATGTCCAGCGGCCCGGCGATGGACGCATGGGCCGAGTAATGCTCTCCGTTGAAGTTGACCGAACCGGTCTGGAGAAGAGCCTTCAGGATCTGGATGTATTCCCTGAGATGGGCCAACGGGGCGTGGAAGTTGATGCCCATCGATTCCATCATGGGACGGTGGCTGGGGCCTACGCCCAAACGAAGACGCCCCGGCGCCAGTTGGGCCACCACCTGGGCCTGTTGCGCGGCAACCAAAGGGTGGCGAGGGTAGGTAGGAACGATTGATGTGCCTAGCTTGATCTTGGTGGTTAGGCCCGCTGACGCTGCGAAACAGGTCAGGCTGTCCAGGCTGGCCCCGCCCGTCGTCATCCAGGCGGCGTGGATGCCAAGTTCCTCGGCCCGCTGAATCTTCGCTTGAATCTCGGCGATGGTGCTGCCGTTTACGGCTGTTCCAACCAGTTTTTCGACCATTCGTACTCCAAATACTTATCCAGTAGTCTTGTTCACGCCTCGGGAAACATGAGCGGGATCATATTCTGGTAGGCAACGTCGTTGGCCATGCCCATCACGATCCCGGCTCGGGCATCCCGGAAATAGCGTTCGAAGGGCAGTCTGCCTGCAAATGCAGTACCGCCGAATGCGGTCATCAGGTCCTGAGTAACTCGCACCGCTGCCTCGGAGCAGGTCACTTTTGACTGAAAGTACGGGAGGTTCGACGTGCTGCGTTCCTCATCGTATGAAGATGCTACCGCCAGCATCAGGGCCCGTGCCGCCTCGATCTGAGCGCCCATCTCGGCCATGCGCCGTTGGTTGATGACGTTGTCGATCCGGCGCGCGCCGCTGCGGTACATCCGGGGCATCTCGACCATTGCGATCTCGAAGGCGCCCGAAGCTATCCCCAGATAAGCGGCGGCGTAGGTAAGGGCAATCACCGGGCGAACGAACGGATCGGCGATGTCTAGGACAGTGTGTTCCGGTCCCAGCCGGTTCTCTTCAGGCACAAACCCGGAAAATATTATGGGCGAGCTGCTATTCCCACGCATGCCCAAACCATCCCACGGGGCCACGATCTCCCAATCGATCTTGTCGGCCTCGATGAACAACCTGCTGGCACTGGTTTGTGGCGTTTCCTCGCCGATGCGGCATTGGAATTCGAAGTGTGTGACGTGTCCGGCTGATGTTACAAAGGCCTTGCGGATCGCGTCCAGTTGGTAACCCCCAGGGACCTTTGTGACCGCCGAAACGGTCCTGACGGGTGTCCAGTCGTCGCCGGGTCCATTCGACTCGCCACCGGGCGCGGCGATGAACACCTCGCCCTTGGCCAACGGTTCAACGAATTGCTTCACTTGGTACTCGGTGGGGATGCGAGAGATGATCTCTGCTCCCTCGATGTGCATCTTGTAGCACATGGCGGTCGAGGGACACTTCTTGGAGAGCTCTTCGACGATCAAGCAGGTGGTGACCATGTCTTCGCCTAGTCCGCCGTGCTTCTTGGGCACCCGGAGTCCCCACAACCCTTCTTTTCTCAAGGCCTCCAGGGATTCGGTGGGGAACTGGCCCAGCCGGTCTGTCTCTTCCGCATGAGGGGCCAGGTCGTTGGCGGCGATCTCACTGGTGCGCTCCTGCCAATCTTGCTGATGCTTGGTCAATGGGAAATAGGCCATTACGCTCCTGGATTACTGATATCCGGTGAATAGAAACCGTGGCGAGACGCCCCGGACTATAGAACGGCGTACCTGGCCCGTCAACAATCGAGCAGTCAGCTATCAGCTTTCAGCCGGTAGATGCCGCCGCGTTGGGTGAGGGCATAGATTTCACCTTGGCTGTTTTCGCCGAAGGATGTGATATTCAGGCCGGAGTCGATCAGACGGGAGTGGCCGGTCGCTTCGCCGATCTCGATCCGGAAACCGTGCACTTTTCCCGAGCAGTAATCGCCGTAGATGTAAGTCCCATTCAAACGAGGAATCTTCGTGCCCCGGTAAACGTCCTACCGATCACAGAGCAGCCTTATGTTGGCGCTGTACTCGATTATCGGGAGTAATGTGCCAGATGGGTCGCATCCGGTTCGTGGGGAGAAGCAATGACCGCCTTCCAGCGTGTTCCAGCCGTAGTTTCCACCTTTGACGACCAGATCCACCTCTTCAAAACTGTTCTGACCTTCGTCTCCGGCCCAGAGGTCGCCATTCTCCCGGTCGAATGTGAATCTCCAAGGAGATTCCTCAGCCCATAGGCTCGAATCTCGCCTCTGGCGTCCGTGGAGCCCGCAAAGGGGTTGTCGGGCGGCACCAGGTATCCCTGATCTGGAGTTAGGCCCGAAACATCGATGCGCGAGATGTTTCCCAACAGATCGGACCGGTTTTGGCCGTTGCCCTGAGGGTCGCAACCCGCGCCGCCGTCGCCCAGGGAGATGTACAACATGCCTTCGGGCCCGACGGCATGCTGGCCACCATTGTGGTTGCTGAAGGGCTGGGGAACCTGAAACACCACCAACTTATTTTCCGGCACCGCCACACCATCGCGCTGGGTAAATCGCGAGGCCGCCGACCAGTGCGGGCCGGCGGCAGAGTAGTAAACGTAGAAGTGGCCGTTGGCATTGAATTTGGGGTCGAAGACCAGACC
>VFHG01000158.1 GCA_009392075.1 SAR202 cluster bacterium | reverse complement strand
AGGACGTGGCCGCTCGGGTCCTTGAAGTAGACCGCTTTACCGTCGCCTTTGGCGCCCGGTGTGATTCCAGGTCCTTGCATGTTGTCCTGTGCGCGGGGACTGTCCCCGTAGGGTATCTTCGAGTCTTTGATGCGCTGGAAGGCAGCTTCGAACTCATCCGGCTCCATGGCGAATGCATAGTGGATGCTGCGGAAGTCGTCTGACAGGCTAAAATCCAGGTTCAGACTGTGGTTCACGCGCACCGCCAGGAAACGCCCTACCTCTCCTAGGTCTTCGAAACCAAATATTCGGGAGTAGAACTCCACCGACTGCTCGCGGTCGTTCACTGGGACGATCGTGTGGTCCAATACAACAGTCATAAAACCTCCTGATTTCCACAAGTTCGCCTAGTTTGACATAACGGTTGTGGTACTCTATTGGCTACCCTCGGCGAAGTCAATATAACCACGTCTAGCCGGTGCGTAACTTAGGCCGGACAAGGAACGGACATGGACAAGAAAGAACTACCCTTTCTTACCGCCTCCCAACTTTCCAATCTCATCGAGACAAAAGAGGTCTCGCCCGTCGAGGCCACCGAAGCCTACCTGGACCGGATCGAAGAAGTCGATCCCAAACTCAATTCCTACATCACCATCACCGGGGAGCAGGCGTTTGAGTCGGCGCGGCAGGCTGAGCAAGAGATTGCGGCCGGGAAGCATCGGGGGCCGTTACACGGCGTGCCGATGGCTGTCAAAGACCAGTTCAACACCGCCGGCGTCCTGACCACCGGCGGCTCCAGCATCCTAAAGGACAACATCCCCAGCGAAGACGCCACCGTCATAGCCAAGCTCAAAGAGGCGGGCGCTGTGATGCTGGGCAAGCTCAACATGAGCGAGTTCGCCATGGCTGAGATCTACAACCACCCCTACGGCACGCCCCGGAATCCCTGGGACCTGGAGCGGAACCCCGGAACTTCAAGCAGCGGTTCCGGCGCGGCAACTGCAGCATTTCTCTGTTCGACATCTTTGGGCGAAGACACCGGCGGTTCCATCAGAGGCCCCGCCAACTTCAGCGGTCTCGTCGGTCTGCGCCCCACCCACGGCCGGGTCAGCCGTTACGGCGTGCTGGGCGGGTCGTGGTCGATGGACACGGTTGGGCCCATCTCTCGCAGCGTGGAAGACGCGGCCATAACTATCCAGGCCATCGCCGGTTACGACACCAAGGACACCTATTCCTGGGATGTGCCCGTGCCGGACTACCGGAGCGCGCTGACCGGAGACATCCAGGGCATCAAAATGGGTGTTATCCAAGAGCGCATGGACTCACCCAACCTCGACCCGGAATTCAGGGAGACCGTCGCCAAAGCCATCAGTGTGATTGGCGAGTTGGGGGCATCCTCGGAAGACGTTTCCATCCCATTGGCGCCCAATGCCGGCGCTCTAACCATGTCCATCCTGAGCGTTGAATGGGCCAACCTGCACCGGCCTCTCTTCGAGCCTAACTTCGATGAACTGGACCATAACAATAAGATCCGATTCCTGACCGGAAGCATCATCCCGGCCCAGGCGTACTACAAGGCCCAGAAGATACGGGCCGTGCTCCGGCAGCAGATACTGGACGCCCTGGAAAAGGTAGATGTGTTGGTCCTGCCTACCGGTCCTGTCACCGCTCCCCCTGTGGAAAGCGTCCCGGGAATCGAGAGCAAAGAGCACTCCCTCACCGGACTAGCCGGACGCATCAGCTTCACGGGGCCGTTCAACTTGGCCGGAACCCCGGCCATATCGGTCCCTTGCGGATTCAGCGCCGCCGGCATGCCCATGGGACTGCAGATCGTCGGCAAGCCCTTCGATGAGGAAACGGTCCTAAGAGTCGCGCACGCCTACGAACAGAATACTGACTGGCACAACTGCCGGGCGCCGATCTAGCTTTCACCCTATCCGGAGTAACCATCTTGAGCGACAAGTTCGTCCAGACCCCGGTCTTAAACATCGGATATGAAGAGCACGGCGACCCTTCTGGGTTCCCCATCATGCTGCTGCACGGGTTTCCTTATGACATACGCTCTTGGGACGAAGTTGCGCCGCCGTTGGTCGAGGCCGGATACTGGGTTTTGGTGCCATACCTACGAGGTTACGGTTCCACCACTTTCCTGTCCCCGGACGCGCCTCGAATGGCCGAACAAGCTGCCATCGCACAGGACGTGGTCGACTTCGCAGAAGCGTTGCAGATCAGCCGATTTGCCACGGCGGGCTTCGATTGGGGGAACCGCGCCGCCTGTATCACCTCGATCCTGCATCCAGAGTTAGTCAAGGCCCAGGTCGCCATCGGCGGTTACTCGGTGCAGGACACGGTTAACGCGGAAAAACCCGCCTCGGCTTTGGATGAGGCCAACCGCTGGTATCAGTGGTACTTCAATACCGACCAAGGGCGCGTCGGCCTGGAAGAGAACCGAAGAGGAATCGTCCGGCATCTCTGGGAGACCTGGTCGCCCAAATGGACCTACACCGACGAAGCCTTTGGGCGGTCTGCTCCGTCTTTCGACAACCCCGACTTCGTGGAAATCTCCCTGCATTCCTACCGCCACCGGCACAGGAACGCGCCGGGCGAAGAGCGGTTTCTTGAAGTTGAGCGCGAGCTTGCGCGAGGCCCGCAGATCGAGGTGCCGTCCATCGTCTTGCGGGGCGCCGACAGCGGATTTGGCGCGCCTTCGCAGGAGCCAACAGAGGACGAGAAGAGGTTTCCCGGACTGGTTGCCCGCCGCATCGTACAGGGCGCCGGACACGATCTGCCAGTCCAGCGGCCTGATGCAGTTGTATCGGCCCTGCTGGAATTATTGCGAGACTAAATCACGTAAAGTAAACGAGGAGTGGATCATGGCTGAATACCTACCTAGCCCCAGAGATTGGGTTGCGGACCAAGTGGAGCTATACGAAGGGAGCGGCGGGACCGACGGGGTGACACTTAGAGATACAGGCCTGCCGGTGATCATCGTGACCAATAAAGGGCGCAGGACCGGCGCCGTTAGGAAGACCCCTCTGATGCGCGTGGTTGACGGCGGCAACTATATCCTGGTCGCCTCCCAGGGCGGAGCGCCGAAACACCCGGTGTGGTACTACAACCTGGTCGCTGAACCCAATGTTGAGATCCGTGATGAAACCGCTGTCCACTCGGTCCGCGTGCATGAAATCCCAGAAGGGGCCGAGCGAGCACGCCTCTGGGATATTGCAGTAGCAGCATTCCCGCCCTACAAGGAATACCAAGAAAAGACCGACCGCCTGATCCCAGTATTCATCTCAGAACTGGCTGGTTAATCCGGAAAAGCTGAATGTTGATGGCTGATAACTGACAGCTTTAGATCAAGGAGACATCCATGGACGACATCGACCTGTTCGAGGCCATCTACAGCCAACGGCAGTTCACGCGGTACAAGCCGGACCCGGTGCCGAGAGAGGCCATCGACAAGATAATCGATGCCGCCACCAAGGCGCCCAGCGGCGGCAACGCACAGCCGTGGCACTACATCGCCATCACAGAGCGTGACCTCATCGAGAAGATCGGCGGTCTCTACCGCGACCTGTGGCTGGGCGCCATGGGGGCCACGCCGTTGCCGGGCGAATCGCCTGCGTATACGTCGGCCCGCTATCTGGCCAACCACATGCCGGAGGTCCCGGCCATGATCCTGGTCTGCGCCGACCATTCCATGGGCTATATGTCTTACACCAAAGGCGAGCCCATCGAGCGCGGTCGTTACGCGTCATCGCTGTGGCTGGCGATACAGAACATGTTCCTGGCAGCCCGAGCCCTGGGCTTGGGCACACGCATCACCACCACTCACCTGCGGGAAGAACAGAAGGTAAAAGACTGGTTGGGCATCCCCGACTATGTGGAGACGGTCTGCCTCACACCGCTGGGCTATCCCAAGGGCCGCTTCGGCCCAACGGACCGCATCCCATCCGCCGAAGTCACGTCCTACAATCGCTTCGGGGAGCGAGGCTAACAGCTTTCGGCTCTCAGCTTTTATTCCCGCCACACTTCTACTGTCATTTCGAGACGACAGCCGAGGAATCTCGTTGCCGATCAACCAACGCCGGCTGAGAACAAGCAGACCCGTCGCAGGCTGGGGGTGACGGAGAAATGGTTCGTTAGCCGCTCAGGAATCCGCCCTGGCCAGCTCCTTTCTCAGGTTATCGGCGAACATCTTGGACATCTCCCCGGCTTTGTGCTTGATCATGGGGTAACCCAGCGTGCCCAATTTACCCATTAGGCTGAACTCGATATTGTAGGTCAGCCGGGTTTGGTCGTCGTCCAAGGACTCCAATTCCAATACGGCGGAAGGTATCCGCAATAACGTACCGGCCGACTCTTTTCCTTGGCCAGTGGCCACCAAACGGGTCGGCGGCGTGATTTCGCTCAGGCTCATAGTCACCTGAAACTGGACGCGAAATGGGCCCAGCCGCTGCGCCACGGTAAGGTCGAATGTGGTCTCATTACGGACCTCAACAGACTGGACTCCGGGCATGGCCCCCATGGAACGCCTCGGGTCTTCCAGCAGGTCCCACACCTGCTGAATGGGAAATTCGATATCCAGACTGTCGGAGATATTCACTTGGCGGCGGCGTCCCGCAACGCGCGCCAGACCCGCTCTGGGGTTAAAGGCAAGTCTTTGATCCTAACGCCGGTGGCCTGAAATAGTGCGTTGGCCACGGAGGGCGCGGCGGACACGATACCCCCTTCTCCCAAGCCTTTGGCGCCGAAGGGGCCGGGCCCGTCGTGGTTCTCAATCATCTGGGTTTCTAGGTTCGCGGGCAGATCGGCAAAGGTCGGAACTTTGTAATCCACCAGGTTCGGGTTGAGCAACTGGCCGTCTTCGTAGACCATCTCTTCGAATAGAGTATGGCCCAGTCCCTGCATCGACGCCCCTTCGTCTTGGCCCTCGCACTGCTGAGGATTGATCGCGACCCCCACGTCTGCCACCGAGACGTAATGGGGTATGCGAATCACTCCGGTCTTGGTGTCCACTTCTATCTCGGCGGCGGCGATGCCTATCTCCCAGAAAGCAGGTGATTGCCGCAGCCGGCCGTTGTCGCGGCGAGGGGTAACGTAGCCGCGGCCCAAGAGCTCGCCTGCCCGTGCTCCGAACTCTTCTTCGATGAGAGCGCCGTAAGCGACCGACTCATCAGCCCTAATAATCAGACCGCCTTGCGCCGATA
>VFHG01000157.1 GCA_009392075.1 SAR202 cluster bacterium | reverse complement strand
GTCGGTCACCGAGATGGAAGGCGGCGAGAAGATTGTCCAGTCCGCCGTTGATAACTTCGGCAAGCTGGACATCGTTGTCACCTGTGCCGGGATCCTCCGGGACCGCATGATCTTCAATATGTCGGAAGAGGAATGGGACGACGTGATTGCCGTTCACCTTAAGGGCACCTTCACCGTCGTGAAGAACGCCAGCATCCTTTTCCGTCAGCAACGCTCAGGACGCATCATCACGTTCACCTCTGAGTCCGGTCTCATGGGCAACTCGGGACAGGCCAACTACGGCGCGGCCAAGTCGGGTATTGCCGGCTTCACCAAAGTCGTGGCCAAGGATATGGGCCGCTACGGAGTGACCGTCAACGCGATAGCACCCAGGGCCAGCACCCGCATGATCGCGGACATCCCCGGCAGCGCCTCTGAGATTAGGGCCCGCAGCGGCGTGGCACCCATCGCCGGTGAAGAGGACCTGGCCAGTATGGACCCTGATCATGTGGCGCCGTTCGTGGCCTATCTCGCCAGCGATTTCGGAGAGAACATCAACGGCCAGACCTTCTTGGTCTACGGCGACACCATATCGCTGGTGTCCCAACCCAGGCCAGAGCGGGCAATCTACGAGCCGTCGGGAACCTGGGATATAGAGAAACTATCGCAGATGGCCCGTGACGTGCTGACCAAGGACATCCCCAACCCCGCCCCGGCCAGAGAGCAAGGCTAAACTTGCCCGCTGATAAATTCGCGGGCACCTGGCGGTTGTTGGAGTGCTACGGCAAATGGTCCGACGGCCGGATAAGCTACCCCTACGGTGAGAAACCCGAGGGCCAACTGATCTACGACGGACATGGCCGCTTTTCAGGCCAGATCGTGGGCAGCGGCAGACCGGCATTCCAGTCTGGCAACCTGCTGAAGGGGACCGAGGAAGAGATAAAAACCGCGTTCGAGGGATACATCGCCTACTACGGTAACTACGAGGTGGACGAGGCCAAAAGCCAAGTGACCCATCGAGTGATGGGAGCGCTCTTCCCCAATTGGATTGGTGATATCCAGACCAGGAATTACGAGTTTGAAGGCGAACGATTGCGCCTCAGCACCCAGCCTATCAAGGGATCAAGGGCTGACCTAACCAACATCCTGCTCTGGGAGCGGGCCTAAAACGAAATATGACAAGTAACCAGATGGAGAGAATCTGATGGCAAACCTGCTAGAAGACAAAGTGGCGATCATAACTGGCTCGGGCCGCGGCATTGGCCGGGGGGTTGCCAAATTGATGGCCTCCCAAGGCGCCAAGGTGGTCGTGGTTGACCCCGGCGTCAACGTGGACGGCACCGGCGCCGACTCGTCCTTCGCCCAACAGGTGGTGGATGAGATCAAAGCCGATGGCGGAGAGGGAGTGGCCTGCCTGGAATCAGTTGCCACCATGGCCGGCGGAGACAAAATCATCCAGACTGCTCTGGACAACTATGGCAAGCTGGACATCGTAGTCACCGTGGCCGGAATCCTCCGGGACCGGATGATCTTCAACATGTCTGAACAAGAGTGGGACGACGTGATCGCCGTCCACCTCAAGGGCACGTTTTCCATCGTGAAGAACGCCAGCGTGATCTTTCGTCAGCAGCGCTCCGGCCGGATCATTACCTTCAGCTCAACCACCGGACTTTACGGCAACTCCGGACAGGCCAACTACGGCGCCGCCAAAGACGGCATCGCCGGGTTCACCAGAGTGGTTGCCAGAGACTTGGGGCGCTATGGTGTGACCGCCAACGCCATCTCCCCCAGCGCCGCCACCAGGATGATTGGCAGCATCCCAGACGACGCCCGGGAGCTGCGAGCCGCGCGAGGTATCAGCACCGGCGCTGCGCTGACGCTCAGGGGCCAAGCCGACGACATCGCACCCATGGTGACTTGGCTGGCCTCCGACGAAGCAGCCCACGTAAATGGCCATGTCTTCCACGTCACTGAGGGCTTGGTAACCCTGCTCAACGAACCGGAGCCGGTGAGGACTATCCAGAAGGACGGCAAGTGGACCGTTGAAGAGTTGGTGCGGGTTTTCCCGGTGACCATCGGCATCGAGCTGGTCAACCCTGCCCCCAGTCAGGTGCCAAAGGAATAGCGGCTCGCCGCGTTTTGTTCGGACCAGCCGCCTAGCTATCGACAAGAAAGAGGCCCCATCTCTGGGGCATCAGTCTATTGATAACCAGATATTAAACAGGTGTTAAGACAATGATTCACAATTTTTCTGCTTCTTATGCCGGCCATGTTATCGACGAAAATATCGGGCTTGCAGGCACCCCGGCCAATGACCGATGGTACTCCAACGACCAGTTAATCGAAACCTTCGACTGGGCCTTGGACATCTCCAAGCACCTGGAGAAGCTAGGCTTCCAAGAGTTCTGGATGGCCGAGCACCACTTCCAGCCGGAGGGGTATGAAGCCATACCCAACCTGCTGATGCTTGGTCTTTATCTATCCACTCAGACAGAGAGGCTGAAATTTGGTTGTGGGTTCAACATCGTCCCCATGTGGCACCCTCTTCGCCTGGCTGAAGATTTCGCCATGGCCGACATTCTGAGCAAGGGCCGCATCATATTCGGAGTGGGACGCGGCTACCACACCAGAGAGGTGGAGACATTCGGGGCGCCGATGCTGGACTCCGACGCCAACCGGGAGCTGTTCGAGGAGCAGTTGGAGGTCATCACCAAGGCCTTCACCCATGAAAAATTCTCCCACCACGGCAAGCACTACCAATTGCCCCCGGAGGTGCCCTACCGGGGCTATCAATTAAAAGAATTGACTCTAGTGCCCCGGCCGATCACACAGCCGGTGGACATCTGGCAACCGTTGGTCAGCCCTAACCCCAGAGGCATCGACTTTATGGCGAGGATGGGAATCAAGCCGTTGATCGCCAACAACCCGGACACGGCCTTGGAAGAGAAGCTGAAGATGCTTCAATCGGCCCGTGCCAAATACGGGAAAGAAACAGGATTGGGCGAAGACGTGGCATTGGGCTTCCGAATATTCATCGCCGAGTCAAAAGAGAAAGCAATCAAGCAGGCGCGTCCATACTTCGAGGAAGCGATGAAATTCGCCGGACCGTTGGGCGTCATGCCCCTCACTGACGAACAGAACGTCTCAGTGGTCAACAAAGGTCAGACGCCCGGGGTCGCCCTGCCCACGTTGGATGAAGCGGTCGAGGCCGGTTCCTGGCTCTGCGGCACATCGGAAGACGTCGTTGAGCACTTTAAGGGAATCGAGGAGAAATACCCGGGCGTGGACCGGGTCAACATCGGCGCGGTGATGGGGATGCCCCTGGAGGTGTTCAAGGACCAACTGAGCATCGTCGCAGAAGAGGTCATGCCCGCGTTTAAGGGATAAGTCCATAAAACGCAGCGCGCCTCACTTACTCCAACGGAACGCTCTGAAAAGCTCCTTGGGTGATGCCGGGTTGTAGCTTCTCTGCTTGGCGGATGGCGTAGTGGTCGGTCATGCCGGCAACGTAGTCTACGGCGGCCCGGTCGGGGTCGGCGCCGGGACTGAAGTAGGGCGGGGGTATCTCCTCGGCATTCTCCAGGAAGTAGTGATAAAGCAGCTTGACCACATCGCGGCCGACTTCGGACTGGTTGGTGTTACCCAAAGGTAGATAGACGTTCTGGAACATGTAGTCCCGCAGTTCCATCATCGCTTCCCGGGCTTCTGGGTTCATGCCGATCACCGGTTTCCCATCGATTGTTTCATCGGCCAGACCCGAGGCGGGCCATGACTCTTGGACGATGCCTGTAACCAACGAGTCGAGCCGTTGGGAATGAGTCGTCCCCAAAGTACGATTGGCCTTCTCCGGCAGGTCTTCCACTTTTAGCATGCCGGCCCGGACGGCGTCGGCTATATCGTGGTTCAGGTAGGCCACCGAGTCGGCCAGCCGCAGTATCTGGGCCTCCAACGTCAGCGACTCATCCAGTTTTACGTCAAGGAAATCGCCCCTGGGCTTGGAATGGGAGATGATTCCCTGGCGGACCTCCCAGGTCAGGTTTAACCCTTGCCCCTCTCTGGACAACTTCTCGACGATACGGAGGCTCTGCGCGCTGTGGGTGAATCCTTCCGAGTAGACTTGGTCTAGAGTCTCTTCGCCTAGGTGTCCGAAGGGCGTGTGGCCAAGGTCGTGGCCGTAGGACATGGCTTCAACCAAGTCTTCGTTCAGGTTCAGCGCCCTAGCGATAGTTCGACCAACTTGGGCCACTTCTAGGGTGTGGGTCAGCCGGGTGACATAGTGGTCGCCGGAGGGCGCCAGAAAAACTTGGGTCTTATGCTTCAGGCGCCGGAAGGCATTGGTGTGGATGATCCGGTCCCGGTCCCGCTGGTACTCGGTGCGCAGAGGAGACGGGGTTTCAGGCAGTTCGCGGCCCAACGACTGGCTGGAACGGCTGGCGTAGGGTGAGAGGTTCTCCTCCAAGGCCTCCAGCCGTTGCCGCACCTGCAGGCCCTCCACGGGGCCGGACGGCATCTAGTATTCCCTCGGTGTCAGCATCTTCCGGAATCTAGTCCTTGAGGGGGATCGTGCCCCAGGTGATCGCCCCGGAGTCCTTGGAGAGGCCCTTCTCTTGGGCCATCTCGCGGATGTTTAGCAAAGTGGCGTTGACCTCGTTGGTCAAGAAGACCCAGTCAGGCTCTTCAGGAAACCAGTAAGGGGAATTGATGCGTACCACCTGATTTTCGCTAGCGTTCAGGTAGATGCCAAATTTAGATGTTTGCTGCATTTGTCTCTCCGATATTACGTTTTAGCTGTGCCCTGTGGTCGAATCTTTAGGCGGTCTGATCGGCCGGTTGCTTAACTTTGTCACCGCCGTAAACACCACGGTACTCCGGTGGCAGCAGGTCGGCGATGCGGCCCATAACCATGTCCAGCATACTAGACATCACCTCTTTGCTGGGGCGGCCCTCAATCACCGGCAGAGTGAACGGCTGACCGATGTTAGCCTTCAACCTCTTAAAGGGAAAGAGAATCCGCCAAAGAGGGAATTTATGGGTGCCGGTGACACCAACTGGCAGTATGGGCGCTTGGGATTTCATTGCCAGATAGACCACGCCCAACATTCCCTTCTGCATAGCATGATCGGGGCTCCGGGTGCCCTCCGGGAAGATCACCACAGCCCGGTCGCGCTCAAGATTCTGCATCAGTACGCGCACGGCGTCAATCCCGGCGGCTGAACGATCGAAAGGCGACACGTGGAACGCCGTCATCAGGTATCTGAAAAAAGAATTGCCGAACAACTCTTTCTTGCCTATGAAGAAAAGCGGTCTTGGTATCGCAGCTACCAGTAGAGGAGGGTCGTTCAACGACAGATGATTAGAGACAACGATCAATGGGCCGAACTGGGACACGCCTTCTGCGCCGGAGATCTCGAGCCGGCCGAACGCCCGGAAGCAGAACCGCCCCAACAGGTTTCCAAACCGGTAGATGAGTGATGCGTCTCGGAACTTGCTCAAGAATTACTTGGGGCTGCCGGCCCGGTCAGCGATCTTCTGTACCACCTGCTGGATGTCCAAGCCGTCTGTGTTTAGTTCCCAGGCGTCGTCGGCGGGCTTAAGGGGGGAGCCGTCGCGTCCGCTGTCGATTTCATCGCGGGCTATCGTCTCGCTCAACACAGTCAAAAGTTCGACTGCTTCTCCCCGGTCTTGCATCTCCTGCCACCGTCTTTGTGCCCGCTTCTCGGGCGAGGCAGTGAGATAGACCTTCAGATCGGCATCGGGCAGGACCACTGTGCCGATATCTCGCCCAATCATCACGATATTGCCCTGAGCAGCAGTGTTTCTTTGCTGGGCCACCAACTCTTTTCGGACCGAAAAGGCTTTGGAGACGATGGACACGTTCCGGTCTACCGTCGAGTCGCGGAGTTCCGGTCCCAATGTGTGGCCGTCTACCAATACCTGGTTGCTGTCTTCGCCCATTAGTCCCAGAGGGTAGCTGCGGGCAAGTTCCCCCAGGGAGGTTTCATCGTCTACGGGGATCCCATGGTCCAAGGCCAGCCAGGTGATGGCGCGGTACATGATTCCAGTGTCCAGATAACCAAATCCTAGCGCCCGGGCCAATTCCCGCCCGACAGCGGTCTTGCCGGCTGCTACCGGGCCGTCGATGGCGATAACACTAATCTCGTGGGCCAATCGCTCCCTCTGGTTCGTGCTGATTCGTGCTGATTCGTGCTTCGAAAGTGTGGCTGCTACGCACCTGCATTATACACCGCTGGCCTGTTTAGATTACCGCGTGTTTGGCACGGAGTTAACCTTCTGGGAACGCTGAAAGCTTCAGGAATTTTAAGTTATGATACGGATAATGTATCGGGTTTTCCGTATAGATTTCCCGTCAACTTGGACACGCTTTCCGGTACAGTTGTGAGAGCTTCAACGATCAGGCGACGCCTATCTGAGGAAGGTGGCAAGGCATTAATATTCGGCAACTTTTCACACCGCCTGGCATCTGGTATTTACTGGCTGTGGTTCCAACGGCGCTGACGGCCTTATTGACGGCCGCAATTATTGAAACCCCATTTCCCAGCCAGGACTTGGCGGCGTTGGAATGGATTACAGGATGGGAAGCACCGGGGCTTTCGGGCTTTTTCATATTGGTTGGCTGGCTAACCGGTTTTAATGCCGGCCTGATCTACGGTGCGGTAGGACTGCCCGCGCTGTTGTTAGTCCGGCAGCAAAAAACGGCGGTTGTGTTCGCCGTGGTGGGTGCGGTGGTGGCGGCAGCGTCATTCTTGGGCGATTTCACGCTGGGCGAACTGGTTGCCCGAGCTAAGCCATTTGGGGCAGATGGGGTTAGTAGTTACCCAAGCGGTCACGTCTTTGGCGGAACAGTGTTTTTTGGGTTCCTGGCATTGCTGCCATTCCACCATCGCCTCCAGCCGAAATTCTCGGCGCCGGTGGTCTTCGTTTTGGGATTGTTAGTTGTGACAGTGGGGCCGTCCCGCATCTATGGGGGCGATCATTGGCCCAGCGACGTGGGCGCCGCGTATCTGCTGGCCGCCGCTTTGTTGATGGTCCTGGTCCCGATGTACCGGCGATTCCTACAGACGGGATCAGTCCTCGGTTTTACGCTCCCCCAGTTTCTCAACCGTTAAGGCGGTTGGCGCCTTCCCCGGCGAATCTCGCAGAGCGGCCCGGTACGTGCAACCCCTGGTCCTTTAATGATTCTCTTTTCGATGTTTGGGTAATTGGTTTCCCGGTTGGCATTAGCGGGAAATCTAACCTACGTTGACAAGGATTGGAATCTAAACAACAACAGGCTGACGCTAATCTATGATAGAAGCAACCTCGATTTCCCGGCCTTTTTCCGGTATTTCTTGGAAACCTTACTTCCCCGCTATCGGAACATTGGCCACTCTGACTATTTACGTGTTGGCTTGGGCGTATCCAACGTTTCCAGGCGACGAACACGCATTATTGCAGTTCCACGCGATGAGGAATGGTTGGTTAGACGATATGGCGATATGGCTCGCCAACCTGGGACTGGTTTGGGTTTTCTTGCCTGCCGCCGTTGCTCTGCTGACTGGTCTGACCCTAACCCGCCGATATGCTGACGCCGCAATGTTAATGGGGGGTCTGGCAGTTATCGGGACCGGAAACGGCTTAAAGGTAATTGTTGACCGGCCCCGGCCGGATAACGCTCTTCTTGAGTCCTCGCCATCCAGCCTCAGCTTCCCCAGCGGCCACTCGCTCTTGGCGGTAATCGTAGGAGGGGTTCTTGTTTACCTGGTCGGGCTATGGGTGAAACCGTCGTTGCTGCGGCGGTTGCTCCAAGCAGGTCTGGTCTTGGTGGTGATTGGCATGGGCGCCTCTAGGGTCTACCTGGGCCTGCATTGGCCAAGCGACGTCATCGGCCCCTACGTGTTGGGAGTGACGGCTTTGATTGGCCTAGTGGGCCTTTGAAACGCAACCGCAACCGCTCGCTGACCCCTTGGCGGCCCCAATTCGCCTCGTGCTACACTTGAATTAGTCGTAATATCGTCGAAATTTGAGGAATCATGAACTGGATTGATATCGTAATACTGTTGGTCTGGGGAGTTACCGCCCTCTGGGGATTCTCTTCGGGACTGCTGAAGATTTTAGTTCCATTCTTCTCTTTGGTAATCGGGTTGGCGCTCTCCAGCCGAATTGGTGATTCCGTGGGGAAATTGTTCTCAGGGCTCACCGATAACGAGAATGCACAGACTATAGCCGGGTTCCTCCTGATCTTGGTGGTGCTGTTCGTCGCTGGCGGAATCATAAGTTTCATGGCCAGTAAGGTGCTTGGAATAATTCCCCTGTTCGGTCTGGTAAACAGTTTGTCTGGGATCGCCGTGGGCCTGTTGGTTGGATTCTTGTTGATATCCGGCGTCTTAACGGCGATTCAGAAATTCCCGATCAGAGATTTGGACCAGACAATCGACGAATCAAAGCTGGGCACTTTCATGGCGGACCAATTTGACGTGGTGGTCCGTGGCGTCAAGCTTATACCCGGCGATTGGGACGATGAGCTCGATAAAATAACTAACTAACGGCACAGGCGACCCTAAAGCACTTTTAGGTCCAGAAGCCCATCTGGGGCTATGTGCTACTATGATTGCCAAGAGGCTCCAAGCGTGATCGGCCTGAAAAGGCCTTCTGCGCATGTGTGGTGGTCCCGGCGACGACCGGGTGGAAACTTCCCCTTTGCGCTCTGGTGAGCGGGCCCAAACGCGGTGTGGGAGGACCAACAGCCAGCCGGCATGGTAGAACAAGCGGTAGAGCAAGCGGAAAAAGAACGCCTAACAGAGAACGGCGCTTCCGGAAATGGGGTTGCGGAGGCGGTGGATGTTGCCGCTCTTATTCGTGCGCCGGTCCTGGTGTTGAACTTGAATTACGTTCCGGTGAACGTTTGCACCGTCCGGCGGGCCATCGTCTTAGTCACCAAGGGAAAGGCTGAGCTCTTAGAGAATCACCTAGGTTATCTCCACACCGTCTCCCGAGAGATTGACGCCCCTTCAGTCATTCGGCTGGCCTACATGGTTAAGCGTCCCTTTTTGCCACGAAAACTCTCGAAGAAGGAAGTTTTCCTGCGGGACAAATTTACCTGCCAATACTGTGGCAAGAAGGTCCACGACCTGACGTTGGACCATGTGATTCCCCGGCGTCAACACGGCCCCCACACCTGGGAAAACGTG